>JBIIDF010000024.1:0-17328 GCA_044238535.1 Vicinamibacterales bacterium | reverse complement strand
TGCGTGGCCATCGGTGCCAGCAGGCTGCGCAGGGTGCTGCGTTCGCGCTGCTGGTCGTCGATGCGGCGCGTATAGTCCTTGAAGATCTGATACTGACCCGTCCGTGTGGCGTGCTGCAGGCGGAAGATCGTCTCGGGGTTGAACAGATGCGGTTCACCGTCGCGGCGCCACTGATATTCGCCGCCCGCGTCGAGGTCTGCGGTGCGACTGGCGGTCGCGCCAAAGGCACAGGCATGCCGCCTCCGCGCCTCTTCGGCTACCACGTCGAGCGTGGCGCCGCCGAGGTGTGAGGTGGTGCCGGTGAAGTAGGTATCGACCAGCTCCTGATCGAGCCCGATGGCTTCGAAGATCTGCGCGCCGCAGTAGCTCTGCAGCGTCGAGATGCCCATCTTCGACATCACCTTCAGCACACCTTTGTTGAGGGCCTTGATGTACTTGCCCACCGCTTCATCATCAGTGAGCCCGGGAAGGAGACCCTGGCGACTCAGGTCGTGCAGCGTCTCGAACGCAAGGTAGGGATTGACGGCGCCAGCACCGTAACCCATCAGCAGCGCAATGTGATGCACTTCGCGCGCTTCGCCGGTCTCGATCACCAGCCCGCACCGGGTGCGCGTCCCCTCGCGCACGAGGTGATGGTGCACACCGGCGACGGCCAGCACGCTGGGAATGGGCGCATGGTCAGCGTCGACGCCCCGGTCTGACAGCACAATGATGCCGTAGCCGTCACGCACGGCACGGCTGGCCGCGTCGCACAACCGCTGCATGGCGCCGGCGAGGCCACGTGCCCCCACGCGGGGATCGAAGAGCGTCGGGAGCGTCAGGGACCTGAACGCCGACGTGTGCGGGAGGTGCCGCAGGCGGGCCACATGGTCGTTGTGGATGACCGGCGTCGGGATGCGGATCTGGCGACAGGCCTCCGGTTCGGTGCCCAGCAGATTGGCTTCGGGCCCGATGGTCGATGCCATGGAGGTGACCAGCGCCTCGCGAATCGCATCGAGCGGTGGATTGGTCACCTGCGCAAACCGCTGCACGAAGTAATCAAAGAGCAGGCGCGGGCGCGTCGACAGTACAGCCAACGGCGTGTCGGAACCCATGGACCCGATCGGCTCGTCGCCGGTCAGTGCCATCGGGGTCAGCAGGAGACGGAGGTCCTCCTGTGAATAGCCAAAGGCGCGCTGTCGAGTGAGCACCGTGGCATGGTCGGGCCGTTCGGCCCGTGCCTTCGGCAGACTGTCGATATCCACAAGATTGCGGCTGATCCACTCGCCATAGGGATGCGCCGCGGCGAGTGCGCGTGTGATTTCCTCGTCGGGCACGATGCGTCCCTGCACGGTGTCGACCAGCAGCATGTGGCCGGGGCGCAGGCGCTCACGGCGGACGACGCGCTCTTCGGCAATCGGCAGCACACCGGCCTCCGAGGCCATAATCACCAGGTCGTCAGACGTTACGCAGTAGCGCCCGGGGCGCAGGCCGTTGCGGTCGAGCACGGCACCGATGACGGAGCCGTCGGTGAATGCGAGTGCCGCGGGTCCATCCCAGGGCTCCATGAGCGATGCGTGATACTGGTAGAACGCCCGCAGGTCCGGATCGAGATCGGGCTGTCCTTCCCATGGCCCCGGCACCATCATCATCACGGCATGCGGCAGTGAGCGGCCGGCCATCACCAGCAGTTCGACGACGTTGTCGAATGTGGCCGTGTCGCTGCCGCCGGCGCGAATGATCGGGCGGATGTCTGCGAGTGTGTCACCCAGCAGCGGCGATGACAGGGTGCCCTCGCGGGCCTGCATCCAGGCGATGTTGCCCTGCACGGTGTTGATTTCACCGTTGTGCGCGACGTAGCGGTAGGGATGGGCGAGTGGCCACGACGGAAAGGTGTTGGTCGAGAAGCGCTGGTGCACCAGGGCCAGTGCGGACGCAAAGCGTGGATGTGCCAGGTCGGGAAACACCTCGCCTAGTTGCGAGGCGGTCAGCATGCCCTTGTAGATGAGGGTGCGGGCCGAGAGACTGACGATGAACACCTCACGCCGCACGGCGGGCTCGGTGAGCAGGGCATCGATGCGGTGTTCCATCCGCTTCCGCAGCACGAACAGGGCCCGCTCAAGCGCAGCGGGGTCGGGCGCGACTCCCGGGTCTGGGTGCGTGACGAAGAGCTGCATGAAGCGCGGAGCCGCCGCCGCTGCGGTTGTCCCGATCCGATCGAGTCTTGTCGGTACCGTACGCCATCCCAGCAACCGGAGCCCTGTGTCGGAGATGGTCTTCTCGATTAGCGACGTGACATGCGCACACAACATGTCGTCGACGGGAAGGAACACGAGACCGGCGCCGTATTGTCCTGACGGCGGCAGTGGGAATTCGACGACACCCCTCAGGAAGGCGTCTGGCATCTGGACGAGAATGCCGGCACCATCGCCGGTGTGCGGGTCCGCACCGGCGGCGCCACGATGTTCGAGATTGATGAGCAGGGCCAGCGCCTGTTCCACCAGTCTGTGGCTGGCCTGGCCGGTGATGTGTGCGACGAAACCGACGCCACAGGCATCGTGCTCGTGCCGGGGATCGTAGAGGCCCTGGGCCTGGGGTGGATGTGTTGTCATGATGGAGGGCCCCTGACTGTCAGTGCCGGGCCGTGCCGGGTGCGGTGACTGGCGTCACGGCGTCCTGGTCCGACTCGCCGGTGCGGATGCGGTAGATGCGCTCGATGGGCAGCACCAGCACTTTCCCGTCGCCGACCTCTCCCGTGCGGGCCGCCGTCAGGATGGCCTGCACGGTGGGCTGCACAAACGATTCGGACACGGCGATTTCGAGGCGTACCTTCTCGGCAAGCGCCATCATGACGGTGGTGCCGCGATAGGTTTCCACCTGTTCTGTTTCGCCGCCGTGGCCCTGCACGCGGCTGATCGTGAGCCCCCGCACCTCGGCGTGAAACAGTGACTCGAGCACATGACCAAGCTGCTCGGGCCGGATGACGGCCACGATGAGTTTCATGAGGCCTCCCCGGAGAGGGCGGGTGCTGCCGTGGCGGAGGGGCGTGGCAGGCGATCGCCCGGGGTGATGAGGATGGCACCGTCACCGGTGGTGTAGGCCTCTTCACCGTGCTGGGTGACATCCATCCCGATGCCCTCCGTCCGCGCATCGTCCCGCAGCGCGACGACGAGGGCCATGCCGCGCAGGACGAGGAACGTGGCGGCGGCGCTGTACGCGATCACGACGACGAGCCCGACGACCTGGATGCGCACCTGGTCGGGGTGACCGGCGAGCAGACCTGCGGGACCGCCGCTCCACACCGGGTCGGCGAAGACGCCGGTCAGCAAGGCACCGGTGGCCCCACCGAGGCCATGTGCCGCGACCACGTCGAGGGAATCATCGAGGCGGGTTCGGGCGCGGAGGATCAGCGCGACATAGCTGGGGACGACGCCGAGGACGCCCATGGCCACGGCTGCGAGTGGGCCCACGTAGCCTGCGGCGGGGGTGATGACCACCAGTCCGACGACGACCGCGGTCGCGGCCCCGATGGCTGTCGCCCTGCCGCTGCGGACGAGGTCGATGATGATCCACGTGGTGAGGGCGGCCGCTGGCGCCAGCAGGGTGTTGACGAAGGCGAGCGCGGCCGAGGCGTTGGCCCCCAGTGCACTGCCGGCATTGAATCCGAACCAGCCGAACCAGAGAAGCCCGGTGCCCATCAGCGTGAGCGGGACACTGTGGGGGAGCATGGCCTGGCGGCCATAGTCTCTGCGGGGCCCCACGACGAGCGCGGCGACCCATGCGGCGGCGGCCGCGTTCACGTGGATGACCGTGCCGCCGGCGAAATCGAGTGCGCCGTCGCCGGCGAGAAACCCGCCGCCCCAAATCCAGTGCGCCACCGGGGCATAGACCACGAGGAGCCAGATGCTGATGAACGCGAGATACACCGGAAACCTGAGGCGTTCGACGAGTGCCCCGGAGATGAGCGCCGTGGTGATGACGGCGAACGTGCCCTGAAACGCCATGAACAGCAGATGGGGCATGCCGTGGTGTGGCGACAGGTCCACGCCACGCAGGGCGAGGAAGTCGAGTGCGCCGACGAGGGCATGACCCGGAGCGAAGGCGAGGGAGTAGCCGGCCAGCGCCCAGACCAGGGCCACCGGTCCCAGCGCCACCACACTCATCATCATCGTGTTGAGGGCGTTCTTCGACCGGACCATCCCGGCGTAGAAGCACGCGAGCGCCGGGGTCATCAGCAGGACGAGGGCGGAGGCGACGAGCATCCATGCCAGGTCAGCGGACTGAACGGGGACCGATTCAGCGTTCATGCGCGCATTGAATACAACGAGCCACATGCATGTCCAATACAGAATGCTTGTGCACAGCATGAGTGGCCGTCCGCGCGTGGTTCATATCCATCTCATATACGCATGTATCTGCATTGAATACTTCGTCTGAAGATGCATTGGACACCCGGCGGGCCAGTGCTACCATGGCGGCCTCAGGAGGCCACCACCATGGCAGTTTCACGACGTGAATTTGTGCGCAGAATGGGAGCCGGCAGCGCGGCGCTGGCATCGGCGAGCGGGGTGATCGGCTACGGCCGTGAGGACTGGCTGGCCGTCGAGGCGCAGGGGCAGGGTGCCCGCCCGGCGGTGGCTCCTGATGCCATCCGCATCAGCAGCAACGAGAATCTCCGCGGCCCGAGCCCCAAGGTGCTCGAGGTGTTGCGGCAGCATCCGTCCAAGGATCTGGGCCTCGGCTATCCGCCGCCCAACACGCGGGCCTTCCAGGAATACATCGCGACGATGTACTCCACCTCGGCCAACAACGTGATCGTGGCCACCGGCTCGGACGCCATTCTGGCGGGGGCCGTGATGGCGTATTGTTCGCCGACGCGTGCGCTGGTGACGCCCGACCCGTCGTACGGCACCCCCATCCAGACCGCCCAGCGGATGAAGTATCCGGTCAAGGCGATTCCGGTCGACAGCGGCCTGCGTGTCGACCTGGATGCGATGGTGGCGGCGTCACAGGGTGCGGGCCTGGTGTTCATCTGCAACCCCAACAACCCGACCTCGACCATGCATACGCTGGCGGACGTCGAGAGGGCCGTGCGTGCGATCAAGGAGAAGTCTCCCGAGACGGGCATCCTGATTGACGAGGCGTATATCGACTACGCCACGATGGCTGGCGTGGGCAGCACGGCGAAGCTGGCGCTTGAGCTGCCAGGTGTGTTCATGGCGCGTACGTTCTCGAAGGCCTACGGCATGGCGGGCGTGCGCATCGGCTATGCCATCGGGCAGGCCGAGACCATGGGGAAGGTGGGGCGTGCCTGGGGCATGGGCAGCCTGGGCGACCTGCAGGCAGTGGCCGGTCTGGCGGCTCTGAAGGACACGGCGCACATGGACGGCGAGCGGCAGGAGAACCGCCGCATTCGCGAATGGACGCTGGCGCAGTTCCGCGCGATGGGCTACGAGGCTCCCGAGTCGCAGACGAACTTCGTCTTTGTCAACCTGCGCCAGCCGGCGGTCGGTTTCCGCGATGCCTGCCGGGCGCAGGGCGTGATTGTCGGCCGCGACTTCCCGCCGATGGAGAAGACGCTCACGCGCATTTCGCTGGGCACCATGGACGACATGCAGCGGGCGATGGTGGTGTTCCGCAAGGTGCTGGGGCAGAGCAGCGCGGTCTGAGACCGCTCGGCGCTGGGGGAGATGACCATGAATCGCCGTACCCTGCTGACGACGCTGGCCGCTGCGGCGGCTGGGGTTCTGACCGACAGGTCATCTCCCGCACTCCGTGCCCAGGGGGCGCTGGCGCGGCCGGCGCCCGGGTCGCCGACGGCCGATCGACTGCCGATCTACGCAGTCGATCCGACGTGGCCACCCACGCTGCCGAACGACTGGATTCTGGGGGACATCCGCGGGCTGTTTGCGGACGAGGATGACCACCTTTGGATCATTCACATGCCGTCGAGCCTGACCCCGCAGGAAATCGGTGCCGCGGTGAAGCCGCCGATTGCCGACTGCTGTGTGCCAGCGCCGCCGGTACTCGAGCTCGATGCCGAGGGCAAGTTCCTGCGTGCCTGGGGTGGGCCGGGCAACGGCTATCCCTGGTTTGATCAGGAACACGGCATCTACATCGACCACAACAACTTCGTGTGGCTGGGCACGAGCAACGGCATGCACGTGATGAAGTTCACCCGCGAGGGGCGCCACCTCCTGACGATTGGCACTCCTGGGGTGAACAAGGGCAGCAACGATCCGAATCACCTCGGCGGGCCGGCCAACTTCTACGTCGAGCCTAAGACCAACGAACTGTTCATCGCCGATGGGTACATCAACCGTCGCGTGGTGGTATACGACGCGGCCACGGGCGAGTATCGGCGTCACTGGGGCGCGTATGGGCGGCGCCCCGACGACACGGAAAAGTACACCTACCCGGTGAACCCGGCCGCCCCGCCGCAGCAGTATTCGACCCTGCATGGCCTGGTGGGTTCGAAAGACGGGCTCATCTACGTGTCGGATCGACGCGGCAATCGCATTCAGGTGTTCCGCCAGAGCGGCGAGTACCTGATGGAAAAATTCGTCCGGCCCGAGACCGGAGGGTCCGGCAGCGGCTTCAGCCTGCAGTTCTCGCGCGATCCCGAGCAGAGCCTGCTCTATCTGATTGACGGTACGAACCAGCGCGTCTGGATTCTGCGCCGACGTGACCTCGCCATTCTCGACCGCTTCGGGCGACCCGGACGGCAGTCGGGCGAGTTCATCCGTGCGCACATGATCGCGATCGATTCGAAGAACCGCATGTACACCGGCGAGGCTGGTAATGGCCGGCGCATTCAGCGCTGGCTGCTGAAGGGCACGCGCCCGGTGTCCAGCGTCACGCCGCCGCCGGGCCTGTGACGGCGGCCGCTCTCGCCTGACCCGAGTGACGGTGCGGTCCGGCGTGTCATCGCGCGCCGGTCAGGCCGGGGCCAGCTGGTAGAACACCAGCACCGCATAGTCCCACACGAGGTGCGCGACCAGTGCGGCGACCACGCTGCCAGTGGCGACCCTGATGGCCGACCAGCAGAAGCCAGCGCCGAGACACGCCATCACAAGCGCCGGCGACCCAATCGGGGCGTGGGCGGCCGCGTAGAGCAGCGTGCCGGCGAGCGTGGCAGCCCCGGGTGGCATTCGCGCCAGCAGCCGTCCGAGTACGAGGCCACGCCAGACGAGTTCCTCGCCTACCACCACGATGGGCATCACGAACATGGTGACGAAGACACCGGGTGACCGGAAGGCGTCGTAGAGGGCCTCGACATCAGGACGCAGCGACGGAAAGGCCTGCGTGACAGGACCGTAGAGGCCGACGGTGGCCACCGCCATCAGCACACCCGCACCGCAGCCTGCGGCCAGCCACCGCAGGTGCGGGCCCTGTCCGAGGGCAGACGCGCCCAGATGACGCAGCGTTGCGAGACCGAGCATGAGCGCCATGGGACCCACCGACAGCCAGATGCCCAGCCACTGTGAGGCAAAGGCCGCGAGGGCCCAGAGCAGCACCGACGACACGACGACCCGCCCACGCGACACACCGGGTTCCGTGGGTGCCGTCGCGGCCAGTGCCCGTTCGATGAATCCCCACACGCCGGGCACCGGGCCATCCTCGGCCGCGCGAGCGATGGCTCGACGCGCCGC
This sequence comes from Vicinamibacterales bacterium, assembly GCA_044238535.1. Lineage (GTDB taxonomy): Bacteria > Acidobacteriota > Vicinamibacteria > Vicinamibacterales > UBA2999 > VFZN01. The sequence continues at coordinate 9,697 of JBIIDF010000024.1, read as the reverse complement.
TTCGTCGAAGTCGAGGAGCCGGTTGTGGTCGATGCGCTGCCAGTAGTCGGCCGAGGTGGCCAGCAGGTCGGTCTTCAGGCCGACTACGACCTCGCGAGCCACAGCCCATTCGGCGCGCGTGACAAACCGCACCCAGTGCGACGAGAGGCGCGGTGACAGGAACGGCACGCTGATCATGAGCGGCTGCCGCACGCCGAGCACGTGCGCCGTGCGCTCGAGAATGTCGCGCCCTGACAGCGTGTCGGGTCCGGGAATATCGCACCACTGGCTGTCTGGCAACGGCATGTCCAGCCCCCGCACCAGCGCCACCACCACATCGTCGATGGCCACCGGCTGTGTGCGTGACTTGAGCCAGCGGGGCAGCACCATGACGGGCAACCGCGCCGCCAGGTCGCGCACCATCAGCCAGCTCAGACTGCCGTGGCCGATAATCATGCTGGCGCGCAGTTCAAGCGTCGGCACCGGGCCTGACCGGAGCACGGCCCCGACCTCCTCGCGGCTCCGCAGATGTTCCGAGGCGTCGCGCGGTGCAGCCACGCCACCGAGATACACAATGCGCCGAAGGCCGGCGGCGGCAGCCGACTCGCTGAAGAGGCGTGCCTGCGTCAGTTCGGCATCGCGGTAATTGCCGGCGTGCGAGGCCATGCCGTGAACGAGATAGAGCGCGGCCTGGCATGCCTCGAGGGCGCGGGTGACCGAGTCGGGGTCAGACACGTCGAGGGCCACCCAGCTGCGGTCGGGCCAGCGCCGCGCAGCCGCCTCGGCATTGCGGCTCGCGCACCGCACGTTCCATCCCGCCGCGAGAAGGGCCGGATAGACGGCCTGACCGACAAATCCGGTGGCTCCGGTCAGCAGAAGCGTGCGCGCTGGGGCAGGGGTGGACATGCCCTTCTAAGACGCCCGGCGCACGTGAATCGCCCCGACGCGGTTCGAAGGGGCGACTTGGGGCCCGATTGCCCTACACTGGAAGCGTCCATGCAGAAACTGTCCTTCCTGTTCCTGAGTGCGCTGATGGCGGTGACGCTGTCGGCGTGCGGAGAAACGAGTTCCGTGATCATGCCGTTTGCCACCACTGATGTCACTGTCGGAACCGGACGCGAGGCCCAGTCGGGCAACAGCGTCGTCGTGCACTATACCGGCTGGCTGTACGATGCCAACACCGCCGACCATCGTGGGACGAAGTTTGACAGTTCCAAGGACCGCAACGAGCCGTTCGAGTTCGGGCTGGGTGCCGGCATGGTCATCCGAGGCTGGGACGAGGGCGTGAAGGGTATGAAAATCGGCGGCAAGCGCATCCTCACGATTCCTCCCGACATGGGCTACGGTTCACGCGGAGCCGGCGGCGTCATTCCCCCGAATGCCACCCTGCTCTTCGAAGTGGAACTGCTCGACGTCCGCTGAGCGGACGGGGGACGCGCGGTGACGTGCCGGCATTTCGGCCGCTGCGGCGGATGCAGCGTGCCGGATGTTCCGTATGCGGTGCAGTTGCACCGCAAGCGGGAACGGCTGCAGACCTGGTTTCCCGATCTGACGATCGGACAGGTCGTCGCCTCGCCTCGCGAGTGGGGGTTCCGTCACAAGGTGGCGTTTGCGTTTGCCCCGCAGACGGGCAGCGCCGACCTCGTGATGGGTCACTTTCAGGCCGGGTCGCAGCGTGTGATGCGCATCGACGAGTGCCCCGTGCACAGTGCGCGGGGGAACCGTCTGGCCTTCGCTCTCCGGGATGCGCTGATGCGGGGACGCGTGCCGCCCGGCATTCTGCGGCACGTGCTCATCAGAACGTCTGACGATGAGCGCGAGGCGGTGGTGATGCTGGTGGTCACGGCCAACCATCCGTCGCTGAGGGGACCAGTACGGGTGTTTCTCGAGGGGCCCGAGCGCCCCGACGGCTTCCTGCTCAACCTTCATGATCGCCCCGGGCCCTACATGGTGGGCCCGACGACCCTGCGGTTGGCGGGGCGCGGCCATGTGCGGGACCAGGTGCACGACGCGGTTTTTCAGATCGCCCCGACGGCCTTCTTCCAGACGAATGTGGGTGCGGCGCGAGTGCTGGTGTCGACGGTGCTGGCGTCTGTCGGCGCGGCCCGCGAGGTGCTCGATTTGTATGCCGGCAGCGGGCTCTTTTCGTTGCCGCTGGCGATGCGGGGCGCCCGCGTGGTGTCGGTCGAAGAAAACCGGCAGGCCGTGTCGGATGCGCACGAGAACCTGCGGCTGAACCGCCTGCCTGCCGAGGCTGTCCGCCTGATCGCGGCGCGTACTGAGGATGCCCTGGGGCGCCTGTCACGACGCGCGTGGGATGCGGTGATTCTCGACCCGCCACGGCTGGGATGCGCACCGCGCGTGATCGAGGCCGTGTGTGCCCTGGCGCCGTCCCGCGTGGTGTACGTGTCGTGCCAACCCGAGCGCCTGGCCGACGAGCGTGCCCTGTTTGCCCGGGGCGGTTATGCCCTGACGCAGGTGACGGGCATCGACATGTTTCCGCACACCGACCACCTGGAAGCCGTGGCGGTGCTGACGCCGGCCTCGACTGTGAAGGAGCGCATCCGTGAGCCACGCCGACGCGACACCCGTCCCGATCCGTCCCGCCTCGACCGTCGTCGTCGTGCGCCCGGGCGACGCCGCAGCACCTGACGTGCTGCTGGTGCGGCGCACCGACCGCGTGGCCTTCATGGCCGGCGCACATGTGTTCCCCGGGGGACGTGTCGATGAGGCCGATCGGTCCGTGCGGCTGGACGCGGCTTTTCTTCGACAGCCGCCGCGCTTCCGTGACTTGTCCGTGCACGACGAACTGCCATATCGGGTGGCTGCGGTGCGCGAGGCGCAGGAGGAAGCGGGGCTGACGCTGGATGTCGATGCGTTGCATCCGATTGCGCACTGGGTGACGCCGGCGATTGAAATCCGCCGGTTCGACACGCGCTTTTTCCTCGTGGTGCTGCCCGAGGGACAACGGGCCGTGGAAGACAGGGGAGAGATCACGGCGCACGTGTGGCTGACGGCGGGCGATGCGTTGCAGCAGGCCCAGGCCGGCCACCTGCATCTGCCGCCCCCGACCTGGACGACGCTGCGACAGATTGAGCAGCGCGGGTCGCTGCCCGACGTCCTGGCCTGGGCGCGGACGAAGCCGATTGTGCGCGTCTCGCCCACCCTGCTGGAAGACTCGTCCGAGGGTGCGCGGATGCTGGCGCTGCCGGGTGATCCGGCGGTGCCGATGGTCGACGGGTGGGACGTACCGCCAGAGACGCGCTTTGTGATGCGCGAGGGACAGGGATGGCTGCCGGTACGGCCGTAGAGGGCACGGCCACCGCGAGCGGGGCTCGCGGTGGCGTGTCCAGGAGTGGTCAGGCGGGCGGGGTCAGGTCGGGAAAGGCCTGCGCGACAAAATCGTCCTCGGGCAGTCCGCCGAGGATTTCCACCGTGTCATTGATGATGGTCTTAGGTACGCCGGTGACCCGGTAGCGCCGCGACAGTTCCATGAACTCCTGCGCTTCGACGGCCGTGGCCGTGATGTGCGGGTTGCTGAACGCCATCTTCATTGCGAGGACGACCGCCCTCGGACAGTGCGGTCACGTCGGGGTACTGAAGACCTTGATGGCGGTGGGGGTGGTCACGCGCGCGAGCGTGTCCACGCTGGCCTGTGTGAGGTCTGCGTCGCCGGTTCCGGCCAGGAGCACCGATTCCACCAGCGGGACGAACTCGTAGCCCATTGGCGCGCCGAGGAACCGCATGCGGGTGTCCTCCCCATTGCGGAGGACGACGATGCAGGGGGCGTGTTCGACGCCGTAGCGGGTACGGTCGTCGGTGTCGAGGACGAAGTTCTTCTCGACGACGTGCACGTTGTCGTTCAGGGCTGCGATTTCGTCGAGCACCTGTTTGGCGATGGGGCCGCTTTCGGACCCGCCGAAGGCCTGTGTGAAGAGCAGCAGATCGACCGATGCGGTGATGGGCTGCAGATGCTGCCGAAGGACGGCGGCATCGTTATCGGAGAGCAGAGGCATGGGTCGATTATAGGCGTGGCGTGGGCCTCCTCAGAACTTGAACAGGTCGTCGAAGGCCTTGCGTGCCGAGGCGGTCGCGGGGCGTTCGTCCGGGCGGCGGGTCGTTCCTGGCGGGGTGGCGGCAGCCGCGGCGGAGGTTTCGCGTTCCCAGCTGGTGCGGACTTCGAAGAGGGCGCAGTCGTTGGCAGCGTCTTTGGGTGCGACGCGCGCGGTGAGGGGGCGGACGCACTCGAAGCGTGCGGCGGGATCGAAGTGGATGCACTGGACGCAGGCGTAGAGTGCCTGCTGGCACTTGGGGCAGGTGCTGCGCGAGAGCACCTGGGGGTCGACGAGGGTGCCGCAGCGTGCACAGCGGGCGACTTCGTGATGCCCCATCATCCGGGGGTTACGGGCTCCGTCGGCCGAAATGCGTCTGGCGCCCGCTGGTGCACCGGGCGGGCGGTCTGGCCTGGGCGGGTGTGCGGGCCGTGGCGTGTCCGGAGACGGGCGGTCACCGGCGGCGTCCTGATATCCGCGCTGAGAGTACTTGCGGTCGCTCATGGTGGGAGGCGGGGAGACTGTAGCAGAGAACGGCCGCGTCGTGTGGTGTGGTCTGCCTGATACCACCGGTTGGTGTTAGGTCGTTTCCCAAACTCTATATGTCGAATTCTATGAGGATTTGGCCGGCCATTTGTGCCTGTAAGACCTTTGTAGGACGAGGGTTAGCGGGGCTGAGTTCCTTGAATGGCTTTCTGCTCTGTGATAAAACTCTGCTTGAGAATTTTTTCACAATTGCACCCCACCGCTCTGGACACGATTCCCGTATCGTGCGCGGGGTGACGCGGGGTTAAGCAGGGGACATGCAGGTATTCCCGAAGAGTGCCAATCTCACGTCTCGAAGCAGTCTGGTGGTGGTGTTGCTCGTGCTGGCCACGCTCGGCTGGATTGTGCTGACCCTCCAGCGGTCGGATTTTGTCACTACCGCCAACAGGAACGTCGAGCAGCCGCAGGTGCAGTTCAGCCACCAGCACCACGTGGGCGGAGTCGGCATCGACTGCCGCTACTGCCACTCGTCGGTGGAATCGACGGCCTCGGCGGGCATCCCTCCGACCAAGACCTGCATCAACTGCCACTCCCAGATCTGGTCGACCAGCCCGTACCTGGAACCGGTGCGTGCGAGCTTCCGCGAGAACACGCCGCTGCAGTGGATTCGCGTGCACGACCTGCCGGACTTCGTCTACTTCAACCACGGCATTCATGTGAAGCAGGGTGTGGGGTGCGAGACATGTCACGGCCGCATCGACCGGATGCCCATCGTGTTCCAGAAGAACAGTCTGCAGATGGAATGGTGTCTGGACTGCCACCGCGATCCGTCACGGTTTGTGCGGCCACGGGACCAGATCACGACCATGGGATATACGCCCGCCGTGCCGCAGTCGGAGCTGGGGCCGCAGCTGGTGAAGCAGTACAACATCGCGGGCGTCGAGCACATGACCAGTTGCTCGGTGTGCCACCGCTAGTCGGCGTGAGGCCCTCGTGAAGGACGACATGAGCGCAGAAGTCTTCGATATCAAGGCCGTTCGCGCCCGACTGGCCGAGACCGGCGGTCCGCAGTTCTGGCGCAGCCTCGATTCGGTGGCCGAGACCCCCGAGTTCCAGGCCTTCGTGCACCGGGAATTTCCGGCCGCGGCGTCTGAGTTTGACGACCCGGTGGGTCGGCGCGGCTTCCTCAAGCTGATGAGCGCCTCGCTGGCGCTGGCGGGCGTGAGTGCCTGCACGGTCCAGCCCCAAGAACTCATCGTCCCGTATGTGCGGCAGCCCGAAGAGGAACTGCCGGGCAAGCCGCTGTTCTTCGCGACGGCCATGTCGCTCGGCGGCGTGGCCACGGGCCTGCTGGTGGAGAGCCACGAAGGGCGTCCCACGAAGATCGAGGGCAATCCCGAACACCCAGGCAGCCTGGGCGCGACCGACATGTTCGCGCAGGGGTCGATCCTGACCATGTATGACCCCGACCGCTCGCAGGCCATTGTTGAGCTCGGGAACATCCGCCCCTGGCCTGCGTTTGTGACGGCGATGAAGACGGCGCTGTCCGGGCAGTCGGGTTCGCAGGGCGCCGGCCTCCGCATTCTGACCGAGACGGTGAATTCCCCCACCCTCGCCGCGCAGATCCGGCATGTGCTGTCGACTTATCCACAGGCGAAGTGGATTCAGTGGGATGCACTGCCGCGCGACCATGCACGCGCGGCGGCACAGCAGTCCTTCGGCACCGCCGTGGCACCCCTGCCGGATTTTGGGGCGGCCGATGTCATTGTGTCGCTCGATAGCGACTTCCTGTCCGCTGAAGGCGGCGCCAATGTTCGTGCCGCGCGCCAGTTCAGCCGTCGGCGTCGGGCTGAGGCGGCTGGTTCGCTGAACCGGTTGTATGTGGTCGAGTCCCTGCTGAGCGTGACGGGTGGCAAGTCGGATCACCGCGTGCCGCTCAAGACCAGCCAGATCGATGCGTTCGCCCGGGCCCTGGCGGCCAAGGTGGGCGTGCCTGGGGTGTCGGGCACGGCTCCAGCCGGCACCGAGGCCGCGGTTGCGGCCATGGCGGCCGACCTGCAGGCCGCCCGTGGCAAGTCGCTGGTCGTGGCGGGCGATGCGCAGCCGATGGCGGTGCACATGCTCGCGTACGCGATGAACGACCTGCTGGGGAACGTCGGTCAGACGCTGACCTATGTCCCGACGCCGGAGATTGTGGCCTCGTCGCAGTTGGCCGACATGTCGGACCTGGCGCGCGACATGGCCGCCGGCCGCGTGCAGGTGCTGCTGATGATTGGCGAGTCGAACCCGGTGCTGACGGCCCCGGCCGACCTGAAGTTCGCCGAGGCCCTCGGTCAGGTGCCGCTGCGCGTGCACTCGGGCCTCTTCGAAGACGAAACAGCTGCCCTGTCGCACTGGCATGTGCCCGGCACTCACTTCCTCGAGGAGTGGAGCGACGCCCGCACCGTTGATGGCACGGTCTCCATCGTGCAGCCGCTGATTCAGCCGATGTACGGCGGCAAGTCGGCCCACGAAGTGGTCGCGACGCTGACCGACGCGCCGGATCGCTCCGGCTACGACTCGGTGCGGATGTATTGGATGGCTCAGCCACAGGCAGGTGACGCCGCCGGGTTCGAGAAGGTGTGGCGCAAGTGGCTCCACGACGGGGTCATCGGCGGCACCACGGCTCAGCCGCAGGCGGTCACGCTGGCGGCCGACTGGGCGTCGAAGCTCCCTGCCGCGTCCACCGTCTCAGGCGTGGAGGTGACCTTCCGTCGGGACGACACGATTTACGACGGGCGCTACGCGAATAACGGCTGGATGCAGGAAATGCCCAAGCCGATGACGAAGCTCACGTGGGACAACGCCGTGCTGGTGTCGCCAGCCATGGCCGAGGCGCAGGGCCTCCGCAACGGCGATGTGCTCGAGCTGTCGCACGAGGGGCGCACGCTGAAGGCTCCGGCCTGGATTGCGCCGGGTCAGGCGGCAGACACGGTGTCGGTGTCGTTTGGCTACGGGCGCACCCGCGCAGGACGCGTCGGCAACGGCACGGGCGTCAATGCGTACGCGCTGCGCGGCAGCGCGACGGCGTTCTTCGGCCCGGTCGAGGTGAACAAGACCGGCGATGAATATCGCCTGGTGAGCACGCAGGACCACTGGACGCTGGAAGGCCGCAACATGGTGCGGTCGGCCACGGCGGCCGAGTATGCCCATGACCCCTCGTTCGTGACGGGTATGGAGCACATGAAGCTGTCGGACAGCATCACGCTGATGCCGGCGAAGGAATACGCGGGCGTGGCGTGGGGCATGGCCATCGACATTAATGCCTGCACCGGTTGCGGCGCGTGTGTCGTGGCGTGCGTGGCGGAGAACAACATCCCGGTGGTCGGCAAGGACCAGGTCTCGCGCAACCGCGAAATGCACTGGCTGCGCATCGACCGGTACTTCTCGGGCGGGCTGGATAACCCCGACACCTACATGCAGCCGCTGCCCTGCCAGCAGTGCGAGAACGCTCCCTGCGAGGTGGTCTGCCCGGTGGCGGCGACGGTGCACAGCGACGAAGGCCTGAACGACATGGTCTACAACCGCTGTGTGGGTACGCGCTACTGCTCGAACAACTGCCCCTACAAGGTGCGCCGGTTCAACTTCCTGCTGTATCAGGACTGGAACACTCCGCAGTACAAGTTCCAGCGCAACCCGGACGTCACCGTCCGCAGCCGCGGCGTGATGGAGAAGTGCACATACTGTGTGCAGCGCATCAACGCCGCCCGCATCCAGGCCAAGCGCGAGGAGCGCGAGGTGCGTGATGGCGATGTGATCACGGCGTGCCAGGCGGTCTGCCCCACCGAGGCGATTGCATTTGGCAACATCAATGATCCGAACAGCCGGGTGGCCCGCCTGAAGGCCGGCCCGCTGAACTACTCGGTGCTGGCGGAGCTCAACACGCGCCCGCGCACCACGTATCTGGCGGCGGTCCGCAACCCGAACCCGGCGTTGCCGGCGAACCCGGGGGTGGGCGGACACCACGCGACGACTGAGGCGCACGGCACGGCCGGCGAACACTGATGGCGAACAACGTTCACGGACACGGCAGTTCCACGGCCTCGCTCGATGCGCCGGTGCTGGCACCGGGGCACGACTTCGAGACGATCACGGAAGCGGTTGCGCAGATTCCACTGGCCAAGCGCACACCGATCGGGTGGGTGCTTGGCTTCATGGGGGCCTTCGGCCTCTTCATGATGTTGCAGGCCGCGCTTGGCAAGCTGGTCATGACCGGCGTTGGCATCTGGGGCAACAACGTCCCGGTGGGCTGGGCGTTTGACATCATCAACTTCGTCTGGTGGATCGGCATCGGCCACGCGGGCACGCTGATTTCGGCGATTCTGCTGCTCTTCAAGCAGCAGTGGCGCATGTCCATCAGCCGCTTTGCCGAGGCGATGACGATTTTCGCCGTGGCGTGTGCGGCCATCTTCCCGCTGTTCCACACGGGCCGTCCCTGGCTGGCTGCCTACTGGCTCTTCCCGTACCCGAACACGATGGGTCTGTGGCCGCAGTTCCGCAGCCCGCTGATCTGGGACGTGTTCGCGGTAACGACCTACGCCACCGTGTCGATCGTATTCTGGTATGTCGGCATGGTGCCCGACCTGGCCACGATGCGCGACCGTGCGGTCTCGATGACCAAGAAGCGTGTCTACGGCGTGCTGTCGCTCGGTTGGCGCGGGTCGGCCCGCCACTGGCACCGGTATGAAGTCGCGTCGCTGATCCTCGCGGGTCTGTCGACTCCGCTGGTGCTGTCGGTGCACACGGTGGTCAGCTTCGACTTCGCCGTGTCGGTGCTGCCGGGGTGGCACGCGACCATCTTCCCGCCGTACTTCGTGGCGGGCGCCATCTACGCCGGATTCGCCATGGTGCTCACGCTGGCGATTCCGCTGCGTGTCGCCTACAAGCTCGAAGACTTCATCACGATGCGCCACATCGACAACATGGCCAAGGTCATGCTGGCGACGGGAATGATGGTGGCCTATGGCTACGCGATGGAAGCCTTCTACGGGTGGTACAGCTCGAACCCGTACGAGCAGTTCATGATCTGGAACCGCATGACCGGGCCGTATGCCTGGTCGTACTGGATGCTGATTGCCATCAACGCCGGCATGATTCAGTTCCTGTGGTTCCAGAAGGTGCGTGCCAATCTCAAGCTGCTG
>JBIIDF010000023.1:0-17359 GCA_044238535.1 Vicinamibacterales bacterium | reverse complement strand
AGATGCGGTCAATCCCCAGCTTGTTGCCGACCGTGTAGAAATACACGTTGCACGACTTTTCCAGCGCGTGCGCCATGTCCATCCATCCGTGGCCGCTGGCGGCATTGCACTTGAAGAAGCGGCCGAAGAACGTCGCGCCGCCCGGGCAGAAAATCTTCTCGTCGGGTGTCACCACACCCTCTTCGAGCGCAGCGGCCGCGACCGCAATCTTGAACGTCGATCCGGGAGAGTAGCGTCCCTGAATCGCCCGGTTCTGCAACGGTCGAAGACCGTCGGTATTCAAGGCAGTCCAGGTCGCCCGGTCGATGCCGCTGGCAAAGGCGTTCGGGTCGAAGCCGGGCCGGCTCGTCATGGTCAGGACGTCGCCCGTGCGCACATCGAGCACGACGGCGGCCCCGGCGTAACCAGAGGCCGTGAAGGCCTCGTCCGCTGCGCGCTGCATCGAGGCATCAATCGACACACGCACCCGCTGTCCTTCAGACGGCGGCTTCGCCTCCAGGGTGCGAATCTCGCGGCCGACACTGTTCACCACCACCCGCCGCAGACCGTCCACGCCCATCAGTTGCCGGTTGTAGAGGCGCTCGAGCCCCGACTGCCCCACGACACTGCCAGAGGCGAATCCATCCTGGCCGGTTTGCTCGAGGCTGGCTTCGCCCACGTAGCCCAGCAGATGCGAGGCCAGCGTGGCCTGGGGATACTCGCGCGTCGGCACTTCCTGCACCACCACATCCGGCATCTCGTGGTCGAGGCGACGGGCACTCACCGCGGCGACCTGGGCGAGCGTGGCATCGGGCACCACCACGATGGGGCGATACGTTGGCTCGCGGCGATGCCGCTGCACCACGGCCCGCACCTCGGCTTCATCGAATCCCAGCACCTGGGCCAGCTGGGTCACGGTGCGGTCCAGATCCCGGCTCTGCTCACGGACGATCGCGATCATGAGCGCCCGACGATTTTCGACCAGCACCTCACCGCGACGGTCAACGATGACGCCCCGGGGTGCCCGCATGGGCATGGTCCGCAGGTGGTTGTTCTCCGCCATTTCGCGAAAGCGGGCATGCTGCACGACCTGCAGATACCAGAAGGCGCCCCCCAGCAGCACGAACACCGCGACGACGATCCCCTGCAGCCAGCGCAGACGGGTCGTCAGGCGAAGCCGTTCTTCAGCAGGGGCAGTCACGGCGATATTCTACAGGAGCACCACAGAGCCGCGCGAGGCGCCCGTCAGGGCCGGAGCTGGCGACGGGAGGCCCGACGACTCCTCGTCAGCCGGACCCACTCCGCCACCTGTTCACCGGTCACACCCACCGCAGCGGTGCCGAGCGCTTCGGCCAGCGCCCGCGTCACCGACATCGGGCTGCCGCCGGCGGCCGTCAGTTGGTAAAACACGACGAGGATCAGCGCGTTGATGAGGCTGGCGCCCAGATACAGCGACAGACGCGCCACCGGACTGCCGAGGACAAACTGCCCGGCGATAGCGCCAGCCGCACTCCCCGCCACCGTCTTGCCCAGGGCACCAATGCCCAAGAGTCCCGTACCAAACGCATCCTGCATCAGTCCGGCGACCGTCCCGGCCACGACCCCGGCCGAGGGACCGGACCGCAGGGAAATCGCAATGACGGCCGCCAGCACAAAATCAAGGCCGGCGAACCAGACGGCGACGCGTGGCAGGCTGTTCTGGGCTGCGACCGCCAGGACCAGCAGCAGGATGGCACTGAGACGTGTCACGGCTGTGGCGCTTCCGTGCCGGCGTCGCTCGGGCGCGTGGGTGAGGTCACGACCAGCACGTGCTCCAGCAGGGTGACATCGACCGCCGGCCGAATCCGGATTTCGCGGTAGCTCGCCGGGCCCCGGTCAAGGCGGTCGACGACGCCGATCAGGAATCCCTGGGGGTAGATGCCGTCGATCCCCGATGACACCACGCGGTCGCCCTGCCGCACGTCGGCCAGACCCGACACATACTGCATCCAGAGATACTGTTCGCCTCCGCCCATGACGACGCCCTGCGCGCGCGAGCGCTCGACCATGGCCCCGATGGCCGAGGCGCGGTCGATCAGGAGCTGCACCTTGGCCGTATGGAGGCCTGCGTGCGCGATCCGCCCCACGACCCCGTCCGACGAGAGGATCGCCATATCCGACGCGAGGCCATCTCGGCCCCCTTTGTCGATGAGCACGGCACGATATCCGGCGGTCCCGGAGGCCCCGATGATTTCGGCCGCCGCGGTGGTCACCGGCACGCCGGTCTTCAGGTCGAGCAATCGGCGGAGACTGGCCGCCTGCTGCGCCTGTGCCCGCTCCTGCTGCAACCGCAGTTCGAGCTGATAGACCTGCTGCCGCAGCTGTGTGTTTTCATCGCGGGCCCCGCGAAGGGCCACATACCGGGTCCACGCCCCGGTGGCCGCCCCGCCCGTGGCCATCATCACCCGCTGGGCCTCAGCCACCCCGCCGAAGGCAATCGCCTGAAGCAGCGGAAGGCCGGACACCGAGGTCACCTGCGCCGAAATCAGGCACAGGTGCAGAAGGACGGCGGCACACAGCAGCAACACGGGCCGTTGATGCAGTTCGGCGCGGGCCATGGCTCGTTCCGGAGACAGGGACGTCAGTCGATGGCCACCTTACGCAGCAACTCGAACTCATCCAGCATTCGACCGACGCCCAGCACGACCGACGACAGCGGGTCTTCGGCATTGGTCACCGGCAGACCCGTTTCCTCACGAAGCCGGCGGTCAAGGTTCTTGAGAAGCGACCCGCCCCCCGTCACCACGATGCCGCGGTCCACGATGTCGGCCGACAGCTCGGGCGGGGTCCGTTCGAGCGCAACCCGCACGGCATCCACGATGACATTGATGGTTTCGGCCAGCGCCTCGCGGATTTCCTCGTCGGACACCGTGATGGTCTTCGGCACGCCCTCGATCAGATGGCGCCCCTTGATGTCCATGGTCGCCCGCTGTTCCAGAGGGAACGCCGACCCGATTTCCATCTTGATCTGCTCGGCCGTCCGTTCCCCGACCAGCAGGTTGTGATGCTTGCGGATGTACTGCGTGATGGCCTCGTCCATCTCGTTGCCGGCCACCCGGACGGCCTTGCTGTAGACGATGCCCGAGAGCGAAATCACCGCAATGTCCGTGGTGCCTCCGCCGATGTCCACCACCATGCTGCCAGCGGGTTCCGTGATCGGCAACCCCGCGCCGATCGCCGCCGCCATGGCTTCCTCGATGAGATAGACCTCGCTGGCCTTCGCACGATAGGCGGCATCCTTGACGGCCCGCTTTTCGACCTGCGTAATCTCCGAGGGCACACCGATGATGATCCGGGGACGCACCCAGACGTTCCCGTTGTGCGCCTTCCGGATGAAATACGTCAGCATCTTCTCGGTGACGTCGAAGTCGGCAATCACGCCGTCCTTCATCGGCTTGATGGCGACGATGTTGCCCGGCGTGCGGCCGAGCATTTCCTTGGCCTCGCGACCGACGGCCTCAACCTTGCCGCTGACCTTGTTCACCGCAACAATCGAGGGCTCGTTGACGACGATGCCGCGCCCCTTGGCGAACACCACCGTGTTCGCGGTTCCCAGGTCGATGGCGAGATCAGTGGAGAAAAACGAAAAAAACGAACGGATTCCCATGTGCAGTCTCAGAAGGGGGGCGTCGGAGGCCGCCCAGGCGTCCACGGTATCACGGCCACTCGGGCCGAGCGAGGCTTCGTGCTAGAGTTTAGTTTTTGCGAGGAACCTAGGCAAATGACCATGCTGGACCGGATGCGTCGACACAAGGGATGGCTCAAGTGGAGTCTGGCTCTTGTCGTCCTCACGTTTGTAGTGCTCTACTTCCCCGACTTCCTGAACACCACCACGCCAGGCCTGGGACCCTCGCAGAGTCAGGCGCTGGCCTCGGTGAACGGCACGCCGGTGACCGTCGGGACCTTCACGCGCCGCTACGCGGCGCAGATGACGGCATACCGGCAGGCCTACGGCGGTCAGATCAGCGAACAGATGCTGCGGCAGCTCGGCATCGACCGCCAGATTCTGCAGGCCCTGATCGACGAAGAAGCGATGGTGGCCGAGGCCGGCAAGCAGGGGCTGATGGTCTCCGATGCCGAGGTGCGCGAACGCATCCTGAGCCTCCCCTCCTTCCAGGAAGGCGGGCGCTTTGTCGGCGAGCAGCGCTACCGGCAGGCCCTGCAGTTCAGCAATCCCCCCTACACCGTCAGTGAGTTCGAGGCCGCCATCCGCCGTGAACTGCTGGTGGCCAAGCTGCAGACCGCGGTCGCTGGCTGGGTGACGGTCAGCGACAGTGAGGTCGATGCCGAGTATCGCCGCCGCAACGAGAAGGTCAAGGTCGACGTGGTGCCCGTCACCGCCGCCGCCTTCCGCAGCCAGGTGACCGCGACCGATGCGGAACTCGCGGCGCGCTTCGATGCCAACAAGGAAACGTATCGGATCGGCGAGCGCCGGAAGATCAAGTACGCCCTGGTCGACGTCGACCAGGTGCGGGCTGGCGTGACCCCCACCGATGCCGAGGTCCAGGACTTCTACTCGCGGAACATCGGCCAGTACACGACGCCCGCGCAGGTGCGGGCCAGCCACATCCTGTTCCAGACCGCCGGGAAGGACGAGGCCACCGTGCGGACGCAGGCCGAGGCCGTGCTCGCACAGGCCAAGGCCCCAGGCGCCGATTTCGCGGCACTGGCCCGGCGACACTCGGACGATGCCTCCAACAAGGATCAGGGGGGTGACCTCAGCTATTTCGGCCGCGGCCGCATGGTCCCCGAGTTCGAGGCCGCCGCGTTCGCGATGAAGCCCGGCGAGATCAGCAATCTGGTGAAGACCCAGTTCGGATTCCACATCATCAAGGTGGCTGAGACGCAGCCTGAGGTGGTGCGTCCTGTCTCTGAGGTGCGTGACGAGATCGCCGACCAGCTCCGCTGGCAGAAGGCCCAGGCCGACGCCGAGGCCCTGGCCAAGACCGTGGCCTCATCGGCCAAGACGCTGGCCGACCTCGAGCGGGTCGCCGGCGAACGCAAGCTCGCCGTTCAGGAAACCGGGTTCTTCCTCACGACCGAGCCACTGGGCGAGCTCGGCGCGCAGCCCGAACTGGCCACCACGGCCTTCGGCCTTGCCGACGGTGCGGTCAGTACGCCGCAGCGGGTGGCACGCGGCTGGGTTATTGCCTCGGTCACCGGAAAACAGGCGTCCTACATCCCGCAGCTGGTGGAAGTCCGCGACCGCGTGCGTGACGATGTCGTCACGGAAAAGTCCGGGCAGATGGCGAAGCAGCGAGCCACGGCGATCGCCGCCGAACTTCGCGCCGCCAAGGACTTCGCAGCTGCTGTGAAGAAGGCGGGACTCGAACTCCGGACGTCCGAGCTGGTGGCGCGCGGCGCGGCCCTGCCCGAGCTCGGAACGAACGAAGCCGCCGAGAATGCCGCGTTCAGCCTGCCCGTCAATGGAGTCAGCGATCCGCTGCCCACCCAGAACGGCACGGCCATTCTTCGTGTCGTCGAGCGGAATGCCGTCACAGCCGACGCCGTGGCGGCCGGGCGCGATCAGCTCCGCGAGGAGCTCATGGGCGCGCGGCGCGACCGCGCGTTCAGGGCCTACATGGAAAAGGCGAAGACCGGTTACACCATCACCACGGACGAGGCGCTGTTCACGCAGGTCCTCGGGCCGGCACCAGTGCAGCCGTCGCTTCCCATCGCCCGCTAGACCAGACGGCCTGCCCTATGGTTCGCGCACATAGGGCAGGTGCGCCAGCGGCTCGCCCGTCCTGAACAATCGGGACGGTGCGAGCACCGCCGCCAGCACCTGCCGCTCGCGCGGCGACAGGAACCCCAGCATCGCACCTGCCGCCGTGGCCTGACTGTCGCCAAACGGTCCCAGCTGGCTCGAGAGCAGATCGTAGAGTCCCCGGTTCTTCGGATACACCACCAGTTCCACTTCGTCGTCCGCAGGCACGCCCGCCCGCTCCTTGGCGATCGCAACCGCGTCAGTCAGGCCACCGAGGGTGTCGACCAACCCGTGTGCCAGGGCCTGCCGGCCCGTCCAGACACGCCCCTGCGCGACCTGATCCACCTCGTCGAGTGTCTTCCTGCGTCCCTCGGCGACACGCTCGATGAAGGTGTCATACACCGCCTGCACCGACTCGGTCATCTTTGCGCGCTCATCTGGCGTGAAGGTGCGCAGCCCGGAGGTCATTTCAGCGAATCGCCCCAGGCTGAGCGCCTCCTGATGCACTCCGAGTCTTGCCAGGGTGCCCGCAATCGCGAACTTGCCGCTGTACACGCCAATCGACCCGGTCAGCGTCGACGGTTGCGCCACAATGGCGTCGCCGGCCACCGCCATGTAGTAGCCGCCCGACGCAGCCAGATCGCCCATCGACACAATCAGCGGCAGACGCGCCGACTTGCTGATCATCATCTCGCGCCACATCATGTCGGCGGCCTGTGCCGACCCGCCGGGGCTGTCGATGCGGACGACAATGGCCTTCACCCCGCTGTCACGTGCCGTCCTCAGGTCCTTGATGAACGAGTCTGACCCCAGCACGGCCCCATTGACCGGGTCGTTGCGGCTGTCGCCCTCGGTAATGACGCCCGAGGCATGAATGACCGCGATGCGCGTGCGCTGCGCCTTGCCGACCGATGCCCACGACACGTCGCGATACTCCACGGCCGACGTCGTCGACGAAGGCACCGGCTCGCTGAGATCATCGAGTTGATCGTCGTAGGCCAGATCGTCCACCAGGCCGACCCGCACGGCCTCTTCCGGGAGAAAGGGCCCCTGATCGATCAGCGCACGCACTTCATCGGCCGTCTTTCGACGCCCCTCGACGATGCCCGCCACCAGCTCGTCGAACTGCGCCTGCAGCAGTGATTCGCTCATGTCCCGGTGCGGAGGTGTCCAGGTCTTTTCCGTGTAGGTATTCACGGCCGTCTTGTACTTCCCCACGTGGACGAAATCGGGTTCAGTGCCAATCAGGTCGAAGGTGCCCCGCAGAAACACGTCGAAAGAGGCGAGCCCGGCCACGTCGAGCTGCGCCGTCGGCATCAGGATGATGCGGTCGGCCGCCGTGGCCAGGTAATACGCCTGAAGCCCGCCCTGCTCGAGATACGCCGTCACCCGCTTGCCTGCCGCGCGGAAACCTGCGAGTGCTGCCCGCAGTTCCTGCACCCGCGCGCGTGGGGCCGTGCCCAGTGCTCCGGGACGCAGCACAATGTGCTCGATGCGCTCGTCGTGCGAGGCCTTGCGGATGAGGTCGACATACGCCCCCACCGTGAGTGCCCGCTCGCTGCCCACAGCCAGGACGAATTCGGACGCGGTCTCAGGCAGCGCCCCGGAGGGTCGCAGCGTGAGCGTCCGGGTCTGGGTGGCGGAGCGGCTGCCCCCCAGCATCAGGTAGAGGCCGCCCATCAGCGCCAGGGACCCCACGGTGGCCACCAGCAGTAGCCCCAGCACGAAACGCATTGAACGCGACATCGGAACCGTCCCTCTCGTGAGTGCCGCACGGCCGTCGCCGTACGGAGGCTAGGTCTTCGCCACCGACCGCAGCAGGGTCAGCAACAGGTCCACGGCCACGGTGTTGTGCCCGCCGACGGGCACAATCACGTCGGCATAGCGCTTCGACGGCTCGACAAACTCGAGATGCATCGGCTTCACCGTCGACTGATACTGGTCAATCACCGACGCCATCGTCCGGCCACGGTGCGCCACATCCCGTTCCAGCCGCCGGATAAAGCGGGTGTCGGCGTCGGTGTCGACAAACACCTTCAGGTCCATTAGTGCCCGCAGGTGGGCATCGGTGAACACCAGAATGCCCTCGACGATGATGGCACGCCGCGGGGTGATGGTGTCTGTCTCGACGAGACGGGCATGTCGGGCGAAGTCATACCGCGGTACCTGCACGGGGGTGCCGGCGCGGAGCGCCTCGAGATGCCTGACCATCAGCGGGGTCTCCAGCGCATCCGGGTGGTCGTAGTTGAGGGCCGCGCGCTCCTCGAAGCGCAGGTCGTTGCGGTCGCGGTAATACCGGTCATGGTCGAGCACGACCGCCTGGTCGGGCCCGAGGCTCTCCATGATGCGTCGCACCACCGTCGACTTTCCGGATCCTGAGCCTCCGGCCACTCCGACGACGAGCGGCACGACGGAGGGAGACAACGAGGATGACACGAGGGGAGAGGTTCGGTGCGTGTCTGGTGCGGAAGAGAGGACTCGAACCTCCACCCGGTTGCCCGGACTAGCTCCTGAGGCTAGCGCGTCTGCCATTCCGCCACTTCCGCATGCTGGGACCGCTCTGCAGCGACCCCCGGGCTGAACGCCCGTGGGCAGACTTCAGACTATAGCAGCATCACCGGGATGATGTAAACGCTTCCGCATCGGAATCAGCGCGGACGGTATCGGTCCAGCAGTGCGCGCACCCGGTCGACGGGCAGTGCTTCCGCCGTTCCGACGTCGCTCGACTCGCGTGTGGCCCTGAAGAGCGAGTTGTAGACCGCTTCCTCGGTGGCCTCGAGCGCGGCCTGAAACAGCGGGGACACGCCGTCGGTCGGCAGCAGCGTCCGCGGAGCCGGCGCGTCGGCCCCAAAGGTCACGCGCAGTGAGGGATGAGTCGAGAACGCCACCGCATAATCGCCGCTGCCATTGCTGTAGGACGAGCCGGTGCGGGCCAGGCCAAACACCGCGCGTGCCGCCAGACGTTCGAGGTCGCGCGCATCGAGCGGGGCATCAGTGGCCACCACAATCATGCAGGACCCGTCCCCGCGTTCGGCCGCCGGCCTTCTGGGCTGATAGGCGTACTGTCCAAGGAGTTTGCCGACCGGCACACCATCGATACTGAGCACGCCCCCGTAGTTGGTCTGCACCAGCACGCCCACCGTGTAGCCGCCGTATTCGTCCGTCAGGCGCCGCGAGGAAGTACCGATGCCACCCTTCCAGGCAAACGCACGCGTGCCCGTGCCGGCCCCGACGCTGCCTTCCTCGACCGCACCGCCCGTCGCGGTCTCAATGGCGCGCCTGACGTGCTCGGGCCGCACCGCCAGCGCGCGGATGTCGTTCAGGCCGCCGTCGTTCGTCTCTCCCACGACCGCATTGACCGACCGCACCTGCTCGTTGCCCGGCTGTGCCAGCGTCCACTGCACGAGGCCTTCGATGCCAGCGCCGACGGCCAGCGTGTTGGTCAGCACCACGGGTGTTTCAATCGTGCCCAGTTCCTTCACCTGTGTGGAACCCGCCAGCTTCCCGAAAGCGTTGCCCACGAACACCGCGCCGGGCACCTTCTGCTGGAACAGGTTGCCGGGATGCGGCACGACGGCCGTCACCCCCGTGCGGATGCGGGAGCCTTCGCGCAGGGTCACCTGCCCGACCCGCACACCCGCCACATCGGTGATGGCATTGAGCGGACCAGGGGTGAACACGCCGGGCGCGACACCAAGGTCACGCGCTCTGGGTCGTTCGGTGGGCTGTGCCGCCACGACCACCGTCGACACTGCCACACACACAAGGGTCGTCAGCCGCATCATCACTCCCTGCCTGCACCGGAGCCGCAGACGCCGCATGATACGATCCTCGGTGTCCGCCATGCGCCGTATCTCCATCGACGCAGTCCGTCAGGCCGCCACGCACATGTATGAGGCGGCCGTCCGCACCCCGCTCATCCGCCTCGATTTGCCCTTCGACGCTGGTCAGGGGCCCACGGTCTATCTCAAGCTCGAATCACTGCAGCCCATCGGCTCCTTCAAACTGCGGGGCGCATGGAATGCCGTGCGTCGGCTGCCCGCCGATGCCCTGCGCGACGGCGTGTGGACCGTGAGCGCCGGCAATGCGGCACAGGGCGTGGCGTTCGCGGCACGCCGTGCGGGCGTGCCGTGCTCGGTCATGGTGATGGACACCGCCCCCGAGACCAAGGTGCGCAGTATCGCCGCGCTGGGCGCCTCGATGGTGAAGGTGACCTACGAGGAGGCCTGGAAGACGGTCGAGTCCCACGCCTCGTCACGGATGCAGGGCCGCCTGGTGCACCCGTTCGATGACGATGACTTCATCGCGGGCAATGCCACCCTGGCCCTCGAAATTCTCGAAGACCTGCCGCAGGTCGACACCATCGTCACCTCGATTGGCGGTGGTGGCCTCATGGCCGGCGTGGGCGCCGTCGTCAAGGCGCTGCGCCCCGATGTCCGGGTCGTCGCGGCCGAACCGGAGACCGCGGCCCCCCTGGCCGCCTCCCTGCAGGCCGGCGAGGCCCGCTACTTTGACGGGTGGACCGCCTCGTTCGTCGACGGTGCCGGAGGCAAGTCGGTGCTGCCCACCATGTGGCCGTTGCTGCGTGATGTGGTGGACGAATCGATTGTCATGCCACTGGCGGATGTGGCGGCGGCCATGCGTTATGCCGCCGACCGGGTGCATGTGGTCGCCGAAGGGGCCGCCGGGTGCGCCATCGCTGCGGCCCTGAGCGGCCGGGCCGGCCGAGGCACCATCGTCGCGGTCGTCTCCGGCGGCAACATCGATCTGTCGCGTTTCGCCCAGTTGGTGGGTGCGGCGCCCCGTCCCTCGTGACGATCGCCGTCACCGGCTCACACAATGCCTACGATTGATGACCGCTTCGCGGCGGCAGCGCCGCTGCCTGCCCGACTGCCCCGCCTGCATGACCTGGCCACGGACCTCTGGTGGAGCTGGGACACGCGCGCCCGGGCCATGTTCCGCCACCTCGACACCGCACTGTGGCACCAGACCGCCCACAACCCCGTCAGGATGCTGCAGCGCATCTCCGCCGCGCGGCTGCGGGCCGCGGCCGACGACCCGGCATTCCTGGCGCTCTACGACCAGGCCGTGCAGGCCCGCGACGGTGAACGCGAACTGACCCATCCGTGGTGGGCACAGCATCGCACCCTCCTGGGCAGCGGCACCGTCGCCTATTTTTCGGCCGAGTTTGCCCTGCACCCGTCGCTGCCTATCTACGCGGGCGGGCTCGGCGTTCTTGCGGGTGACCACTGCAAGGAAGCCAGTGACCTGGGCATTCCTCTGGTGGGTGTGGGGTTCATGTATCCGCAGGGCTATTTCCACCAGCGGATGTCGCAGACCGGCTGGCAGGAAGAACGCTACGAACGGGTCACGTGGACCGAAGCGCCCATCGCCGCGGCGCTCACGCCCGACGGTCGCGCCTGCACGATCCAGATCCCGCTCGGTGACCGGACCGTCCACGCGGCCGTGTGGTGCGTGAGGCTGGCCCGAGTGCGGCTGTATCTCCTCGATACCGACCTTCCCGAGAACGCGCCCTGGGACCGGGAACTGTCGGCGCGCCTCTACGGTGGCGACCGTGACACGCGGCTGCAACAGGAAGCGGTCCTCGGCGTGGGCGGCGTGCTGGCCCTGCGCGCGCTGGGCATCGCCCCCACCGTGTGGCACCTCAATGAAGGCCACGCTGGCTTTGTCATCTTCGAACGCCTGCGCGAGTATCGCCACCGTGGCCATGCGTTCGATGAAGCGCTCGCCGCGGTGCGTGCGCAGACCGTGTTCACCACCCATACCCCGGTGGCCGCGGGACACGATGCCTTCGCGTTCGGCCCGGTGGAACGCACGCTGGCCTCGTGCTGGCGAGACCGCGAGGGCGACCGCGAGGCGTTCCTCTCGCTGGGCACCTACGACAACGGGCACGGCCCACAGTTCAACATGACGGCGCTCGCCATGCGGGGCGCCGCGCACATCAACGGTGTTTCCCAGCTGCACGGGGCCGTGACACGGGAGATGTGGGCGCCTCTCTGGCCCGACACGCCGACCTCCGCTCTCCCCGTGCGGGCCATCACCAACGGCGTGCACGTGTCGACTTGGCTGGCCACGCCCATCAGCGACCTGATCACCCGCTATGCCGGCGCAGGCTGGCTCGATCGCATCGACGACAGCGCCATCTGGGACGCCCTGCTGGAGATTCCCGACGAGGACCTGTGGGCGGCACGCACCCGACAGCGACATGACCTGTTCGCCTTCATCCGGGAGCGTCTGCGCACGCGCTGGGTCGACGACCAGGTCACGCCCAACCGCATCGTCGCGGCGGGTGCAATGCTTGACCCGGACGTCCTGACGATCGGGTACGCACGGCGATTCACCGCCTACAAACGCCCCGAACTCATCTTCCACGACGCGGAACGTCTGGCACGTCTGGTGACACGCATCGGTCGCCCGGTGCAACTGGTGTTTGCCGGCAAGGCCCATCCGGCGGACGAACCCGCCAAGCATCACCTGCAGCGGGTCTTCCGACACTGCCTCGATCCGGCCTTCGGCGGACGCATCGCCTTCATCGACGATTACGACATGCTGGTCGCGCGCTATCTCGTGCATGGCTGCGATGTGTGGCTCAACAACCCCCGGAAGCCGCTGGAAGCCAGCGGCACCAGCGGCATGAAGGCCGCCATGAACGGCGTGCCGCATCTGAGCATCGGCGATGGCTGGTGGGCCGAGGGCTACACGGGCGACAACGGCTGGCTGATCAACGCCGGGGCCGACACCGCCGACGAGGCCGCCACCGATGCGGCCGACGCCGAGGCCCTCTACACCATGCTGGAAACCGACGTCGTGCCCCGCTTCTACACGCGAACCGCGCGCGGCGTGCCACGTGACTGGCTGCACACGGTGCGGCAGGCCATGCGCACCAGCCTCGCCCGGTTCTCGACCCGCCGCATGCTCAAGCAGTACGTGGTGGAAATGTACGGGCCGGCCTCGTCAGCCCCCGTAGAATGAAGGGATGTCAAAGAAAGCCGTCGCCAAAGCCAAGTGCACCCTGTGCGGGTCGAAGGACATTTCCGAGCCCCGGGGAGACGAACGCTACTGCCGCGACTGCTGGGACAAGAAGATCGCCGTCGAAGAGGTTGTGGCACGGGAATTTGTCCTGAAGCGGTATATCCGCGCCCACAGTGCCGAGAAGTATCTGGTCTACCACTCGACCCAGAAGCGCCCGGTCGGCCAGCTCATCGTGGTCGACGATGGATACGACCTGTTCCTGACCATGACGCTCTACCCCAACTTCGGCTGGGACGATGCGGCCTATCACCTGGAGGGCGATCCCGAACATCGGACCTTCGCCGAGCTGCTGGTGGATGTGGTGGCGACCGAGGTGATCGAACCGTGGGGCGGCGGGAAATGGCACCTGGAAGTCTTCCGTTCGGTGGCCGCCGAACCTGAGGACTGGAATGGCGAGATGTAAGGCACTATAATCCCGAAGGTTTTACGTAGTCCCGTTCACCCGGAGGAGATCACATGATTCGCCTGAGCCAGCGCGTGTTGGCCACCATCGCTGCGGTCGGCGTCCTGCTGGCGCCCGTCGCCGCACAGACGCCCGCGCCCCGCAAGCTGATTTCGCCGCAGCGCGGCGAAGCCACCGTTGAGATCACGAAGCCCGACACCAAGCTGGTCAAGAACGAAGTGGTGACGGTCATCCTGGTCAAGAACACGTCGGCCAATCCCATTGCCGGCCTCAAGATTGAGGAAAACTGGTACGACGGGGCGGGCACTCCGGTTGGCGGCGGCGTCTATCGCCACACCAAGCCGCTGATGAAGGACGAGGTGATTCGCGTCGAGCTCCGCACGCCGCGCAGCCCCAAGTTCAAGTCGAACCAGTACCAGTTCACCCACGCCAATGGCGCGGTGAAGCCCACCGTGGTGAAGAGCCTGACGGTGTCCGCACCCACCATGTAGGACGGACACTCGCATCGGTCGTCGGGGTGCATGGCGCTCGAGCCGCACCTCGGCTCCGGAGCACGCCCCGCGATGCGGGGCACTGACATGACAACGGGGCGCCTGCCACTGGCAGCAGCGCCCCGTTTTCGTGTGTGCGGCCAACGCCGTCCGCGGTGGCCGAGTCGTGTGGCTGTCGCCGCGACGAGACCCGATGCGGCCCCGGGGACACCGTGAGACGATGCCGGGGGGCGCCTCTGGAGGCGTCGATCAGGGGGCAGCGGGCGCCGGGGCGGTCACCCGCACAATCGTGTCCCGCCGGACGGGAGCGTCGCTCGCCAGTCGTGACCGCGCCTCGACCGAGAGCACATAGAGGCCAGGCGCCGCGTTCTTCAGGGGAATCCGGGCCGCGATGCCGTAACCCCCGCCAGACCCCTTCAATTCGCTGTAATCGCGTTCTTCCCGGGTGTCAAAGACCGACTGCCCGCCTTCCGCCTTCAGTGTCACCGAGATATCCACTTTGTGCGGCTGCGACCCGCTGTTGTCGTAGATCTCGGTGAACAGGGCCAGTTCGTCTCCCTGCGGAAACGCCCGATGCGTTGACAATGGTCCGGGCAGCAGCTGCTGCAGCGGATCCTTGCTGCGCGCGGTCGGGGCCGCCGAGCTGGCGACCGAGGTCAGCGCGAGACTGCTGATCAGCAGGCCCTTCCGCGTGAAGTCGGGCACCTCAAGGTCGTAGGACACCGAGCCGGCCTTCCGGGTCAGCTGTTCGCGCGCGCCCACCCTCACGGTGTACCGTCCCGGCGGCAGGTCGATGGAGCTGACCATCCGGAACCCGAGCGCCCTGGCACGACTGGCGGTGTCCGGTCGCATGTTGAGTTCGAGCGTATTGCGCCCCCCCGAAAACACCTTGCCTGACTGGTTCACGGCCGAGACGGCCACTTCGAGTGCGTTCTTGAGCAGGCCGTCCTTTTCTTCGAGGGGCAGCGTAGGACCGGCCACCAGCGTCGAGAACACCACCGAGCCATTCGGCTGCGGCCCCTTGAACACAGCAGCGGTCACGGCCAGCGGCAGTTCACTGAGCGGCAGCGGACTGGACATGGCATCCCGCAGTTCAGGGGTCAGGTCACCGGCGGAGCCGGGCTTGCCTTCTGCGCGGCCCCGCGCGGCGATATAGCCCTTGCGTGCACGAATCTGGGCCCGGGGCCGCGACGGCACCTTCACCTCGATCTTCCTGAAGCGGCCGTCACGCTTGTCGTTCGTCGGGTAGTACCCGAGCACGTAGTACGCGCTGTTGTCATCGATAATGCGCTGATACGCGCCGGTGAAGTCGTTCGTGTTGACGATGGCAAAGCCGCCGGTCTCGGCGGCCATCACGCGCAGGCTGTTCTGCCCGAGCTGCAGTTCGTTGAACATCGACTGCGAGTTGATGCCGAGGGTCTGGTCCTCGGGGAAGGACTGCACCTCGATGCCCTCCTCGGCCATGCCTCCCAGCCCGCGCGGGTCGATGGTGTACATCGCGACGTTGGCGCGCGTCGCCTCGGACAGCATGAGGCGGGTCGAGTCGAGGATGTTCGTGGCCTCCCGGTTGTCGAACACGTTGTTGATGTCGTAGTCGATGCCTTCACTGAACAGCACGATGGCCTTGCGGCGTCCGCTGATCCCGCCGAGGTAGCGCGTCAGCTGCCGAAGGCTGTCGAGCATCGACCGGGCCTGGTAGCCGCGCTCCATGTCGTCGATATCCGGCACACGCTCCCCGGGCTGGCGCATCCCGCGGGTCATCATTTCCTGGTCGATCCGGTTCAGGGTGGACGAGCGCAGCTTCCGCCCCATGAACTTGTCAATCGCCTCGAGCAGCAGCCGCTGGTTGTTCGTGAAGTCCTGACCGGCGTCGCTGCGGCCGCTGGTGTGCACCACCGCGACCATGTCATTGGCGCCGACAAACTGTTCAATGAACCGTCGGGCGGCGAGCCGGACGCGGGGCGACCGCTGCGGATTGGTGTGGAAGTCGTCGAGCACGACGACGTAAATGCGGCCATCGAGCCCTTCGGTATTGGTGGCGACATCCGACTCGATGGGGCGTGAGGCAAACAGGGGACGCGGTGTGCGCGTCACCGGCATGTTGACCACCGAGAACAGGTCGACCTTCTGTGGCTTGCCATCCTCGAACACCTGGAAGTCGGCCGCGGTCAGGCCCTCGAGGAACCGGCCCGATTCGTCGAGCACCCGGGCATCCACTTCGACGTAGTTGACCTCGGCCCGGAACGTGACCGGAGGGGTCTGCGGCGACGACGGGGCCTGGGCGGGGGCGGGCGTCTGCCCGCGGAGGATCAGCGGAGCGGTGACCAGCACCGCCAGCAGACCAAGAACCCTGAGCAGGCGAGGCGGGAGGGCACGGATGAACATGGGCGCCATATGTGTATCGACGAAGCTGCGGGGGACGCGGTTTCCGGCGGGCAAACTTTGTCCGGCCGGTCTGCGTCTGACGATAGTGAGGACTATACTTCGGGGATTATGGCCGTCAACGTAGAAGCTGTGCAGCAGGCGCTGAGAGACGATGGGCTGGATGCATGGCTGCTGTATGACTTCCGGGGACTCAACCCCATCGCTGTGCGCATGGCCGGCCTCGATCGTGCCACCGGGCACCTCGCGACCCGCCGCTGGTTCTATCTGATTCCGGCCACAGGCGCGCCCCTGGCCCTGGTGCACGCCATCGAGCGGCACAATCTGTCACACCTGCCCGGAACGTCCGTCGTGTACGCCGGCCGCGAGCAACTCGAGGCCGGCCTGGCACGGCTGACGGCCGGCCTCTCCCGTGTGGCCATGGAATACTCCCCGGGCAACGGCATTCCGTACGTGTCGCGTGTCGACGCGGGCACCGTCGAACTGGTGCGCAGCACCGGGGTCGAGGTGGTATCCAGTGGCGATCTCGTGCAGCGGTTCGACGGGCTCTGGGGTGCCGAGGCCATCGCCTCGCATCGCACCGCCTCTGCCGCGCTCTACCGCATCAAGGACCAGGCGTTTGCGTTCGTGGCCGAGCGCCTGCGCGCCGGGCACCCCGTTACCGAATTCGACGTTCAGCAGGCCATGATGAGCTGGTTTGAGCAGGAGGGTCTGCGCACCGGATCACCGCCGAATGTGTCGGCCCAGGAACACGCCGGCGACCCCCACTACGTGCCGACGGCCAGCCGGCACCGGAGCATCCACCGGGACGAATTGCTGTTGATTGACCTGTGGGGGAAGCACACGGCGCCTGGGAGCATCTACGCGGACATCACCTGGGTGGGATACACCGGCGTCACGCCTCCGGACCGCATGACCCGGGCCTTCGCCGCGGTGGTCGCCGCGAGGGACGCCGCGCTGGCGCTGGCCCAGTCCGGCGCGCACGCCGGTGACGCGGTGCGGGGCTTTGCCCTCGACCGCGCAGCGCGGGCGGTGCTGATCGACGCCGGCTACGGTGAGGCCATGCTCCACCGCACCGGGCACAGTCTCGGCGAAGAGGTCCACGGCAACGGGGCCCATCTCGACGACTACGAAACGCACGACGCCCGTCGGCTGATGCCCGGCAGCGTCTTCACCATCGAACCCGGGGTCTACTTCAGTGACTTCGGCGTCCGTACTGAAATCAACGTGGTCTGGACGCCCGACGGCCCGATGCCGACCGGTGCCTGCCAGACCACGCTGGTCTCGATCGTGTAGGGGTCAAGG
>JBIIDF010000229.1:0-5015 GCA_044238535.1 Vicinamibacterales bacterium | reverse complement strand
CGACCGGTCGCCTCATGATCGACCAGGTCAGCGACACGGGCACCGACCGCTGGTTCTGGGTGCTCGAGCCAAACACCCTGAGCCCACGCGAGGTCTGGCACGACCAGCGCGACACGCGCATCTATCCCGCGTATGTCTCACGCTGGCACCCCGATGGCCGCCGCATCATCTTCGTCGCCGATCTCTCGGAGCGCGATCATCTCTTCAGCCTCGAGGTCAATCGTCCCGGCGCAACACCGCAACCGCTCACGTCAGGCAACTGGGATGTGGCCGGCGAACGCGGTGCTGCGCCCCTCTCGGTGGGCACCGATGGCACCCTGACATTCACGTCGACGCAGGTGAGCCCCTACGACCGTCACGTGTATCAGCTCGCTCGCGGCACCGGTAGCCCGGTGGCCCTCACCTCGCGCGCCGGGGTGCATGTGCCGTTCGTCTCCCCCGATGGCCGTCATGTGGCCACGCTGTGGTCAGACGACATCACGCCGACAGAGTTGCTCATTCGTCCCGTCACTGCCGGCGCCCCCGACGTGCGCGTCACCCAGTCGCCACGGGCCGCCTTTGCCGGCTATGACTGGGTCCGTCCCCGCTACGAAACCTTCCGGAATGCCGTGGACGGCTTCGTGGTGCACGCCCGCATCCTCGAGCCCTCGAACCTCGACCGCAGCCGCCGGTACCCGGTCATCTTCGGTCCGCTCTACTCGAACACCGTGCGCAACCGGTGGGCCGGTCTCTCGGGCACCCTCCAGCAGGCCATGGTGCAGCGCGGCTTCATCGTCGTGCAGGTGGATGTGCGAGGCAGCGTCGGCTACGGCCGAGCGTTCCGGGAAGCCTTCCTGATGGATTACGGCGGCAAGGACCTCGACGACATCGAGGCCGTGGTGCGCGGACTCGCACAACGCCCCTACGTTGATGCCTCGCGCATGGGCCTCTGGGGCAGCAGCTATGGCGGCCTGCTGACCGTCTTCACCCTGCTCAAGAAGCCCGGGTTGTTCGCCGCAGGCGTGGCCGGTGCGCCGGCCACCGATCCGTTCGCGTTTGGCCCCGACGACATCGCCATCACGCGCACGCCTGCCTCACATCCCGACGCGTTTGTCCGCGGATCAGCGCAGCATCTGGGTGACGGGCTTCGCGATCACCTGCTGATCATCCACGGCGTCATGGATGACGTGGTGCCGTTCCGCACAACGATGACGCTCATCGAGCGGCTGATTCTGCTGGGGAAGGATGTCGATCTCGCGACAGCGCCGGCCGCCACCCATGGGTGGACGGCCCGCGAGCCCTACGCCATCTTCTTCTATCGGAAGCTGCTGAACTACTTCGACCAGCACCTGGCCCCGGCGCGCTGAGCGCGGGGTCAGGGGGTCCGGACCGAGAAGTTGACGCCGATGCGGTTGGGACGCCGGCCGGTGTAGGCCGTGGGGCCGGTCACCGGCCACATCGCACTGACCCACGGGAACGGGTTCGACACGTCGACCCAGAACAGGCTGACGCGACCGAATCCGACGTCGACAAATGCCCGCAGCGTGCGCTGTCGGTCGTTGCGGCCCATCTCGACACGGTACAGGCGGTTGAGGGCTAGGTACTGAATCATCGAGTCGTCGCGCGACAGTTCCTCGCGCACGCCCGACACGCCGACGCGCACGCCGTTCAGCACCGGTGCCGACAGCTCCCCCCCGATCGAATAGCCGGCCTTGTCGATGCCGGGCAGCTCGCCGTAGCCGAGCATGTCGGCGGACGTGGCGGTCGGCCCCCAGGTGTATTTCGCGTACTCGCCAAACACGGCCCCCCAGGCCCCCGGTGACAGCCGGACGCTGAAGACCAGCGCCTTGTCGTGCCGCTTCGAGGCCCAGTAGGACGGCAGCCGTTCGACCTTCGACCCGGTATAGCCCCACTTGTAGCCGGCACGCAGGTCGACGCCGCGCACGGGGCGAAGCCGGGCGGAGGCCACGGCGGTCAGGGCACTGTTGGTGTCGAGCGACGTGTTGACGAAGTAGAACCAGTCATAGTCCTTCTCGCGGTTGCCATCGCCCAGCACGGCACCGGCTGCCAGGTCGAACAGCGGCTGGCCCGATCGGCGACGGGCCGAGTAGGCAAACAGCGCACCGAAGTTCGCTTCCGCATTAATCCGCTGAATGCGGGTGATGTCCTTGGCGGTCGTTGCGCCGGTTTCCTGAGGTGTCAATCCGATGGGCAGGATGAAGCGGCCGGCGCGCAGCCGCAGGTGCCGGCTCATCTGCACATCGAGATAGCCTTCACGCAGCATGCCCTGCTGATTAATGTAGTCGAGGGCGAATGTGTTGTAGGTATCGACGCGCTTGAGCCCGTCTTCCACATCGCACGGCACGTTCGGCCCCGGCAGCGTGTAGAGCGCCGGATTGTTTGGATAGAAGTAATCGGTCTTGCCGCATGACGGCGTTGAGGCGGTCTCGTTCACGGGATTGACCGACACCACGTAGCGCACGCGTGGGCTGACTTTGCCGATCACGGTGAAGATCGCCATCCCGACGCGTGCCTGCTTCTCGAGGCCGAGCGTCGCCTGCGCGCCGTCGTGCGACCAGGTAGCGACAAACTCGCCCGCTGTCTTGAAGCGTTCGGTCTGCGGCGCCAGTGGCTCGAAGAGCGTCAGCGGCGCCGAGACTGGAGGCGCCGGAGTCCCCTGTTGGGCGCCCACGAGGGCCGGCAGTGCCATCACCAGAGCCGCCGCGCCAGCGACCCCACGCGTGCGCATGCGGGTGCGCACGCAGAGAGCGCGATGCGCCAGAAAGGTCACCATGGATGGGGCTCCGTCTGTCGGAGACTGCTCGGATGGTCTGGCGCCTTATCGGCGTGGCACCAGCTTGAAGAGGCGTGCCGCCGGACCGTCCGTCAGCACATACAGGGCACCATCGGGGCCCTGTCGCACGTCGCGGATGCGTTCCTTGCCCTCGGTGAGCAACCGCTCTTCCCCGACGACGCGGTCACCCTTGACCGAGAGACGCACCAGATCATTGGTGGCATGCCCGCCGATGAAGAGGCTGCCCTTCCACTGCGGAAAGGCGCTACCGGTGTAGAAGGTCATCCCGCTTGGGCCAATGACCGGATCCCAGTAGTAGGCCGGCTGTTCCATCCCGGCCTGCTGCTGGATGCCGCCCGTGATCTGGCCGCCGCGGTATTCGATGCCGTAGGCAATGGTGGGCCAGCCGTAGTCTTTGCCCTTGCGCGCGACGTTGAGTTCATCGCCGCCGCGGGTGCCATGTTCCACTTCCCACAGTTCGCCGGTCTCGGGGTGCAGCGTGGCCGCCTGGATATTGCGGTGGCCGAGCGACCAGATTTCCGGACGCACGCCGTCCTTGCCCACAAAGGGATTGTCCGCGGGCACCGTACCGTCAGTCTTGAGGCGCACCACCTTGCCCAGCAGGCCATCCATCTTCTGCGCCTGCATGCGGCCCTCGGGAATCGAGCGATCGCCCTGGGTGATGAAGAGCGTGCCGTCGCGACCGAACACGAGGCGGCTGCCGAAGTGCAGGGTCGAGGCCAGCGTGGGGGTCTGGTGATAGATCACCTGCACATCCTCGACCCTGGGGACGGCCGCGTCCACGAACGTCCCACGCGCCACCGCGGTGTTGTTCACGCCGTCGCCCCGCGGCTCGGCGTAGCTCCAGTAGATCAGTTGATTACGGCTGAACTGCGGGTCGATCACGACATCGAGCAGCCCGCCCTGTCCCCGCGCATCCACCTCGGGCAGCCCGACCGCCGCCACCGAGAGTGTGCCATCAGCGGCCAGCACGCGCAGGCGCCCTGGACGTTCGGTGATCAGCAGCTTGCCACTCGGCAGGAACGCTACGCTCCACGGATTCTGCAGACCCTGCGCCAGCGTCACCTGTTCGAACGCGACGCCCAGTGCCTGCTGCGGGGCGCGTGTTTGGCCCGGGAACGCCGGCGTCTGCCCGGCACCATTGGGTGGCCGCGGGTCGACACCCTGCCGCGCGACTGCCGGCACCGCCGACAGCGCCAGCACACAGACCATCACAAACCCGGACAGAACGGCCGCTCGACGCACAGGTGACTCCTTAGAAATCGAAGAGGCGAGTGTACTTCACAACCACCGAACGTCCCACCGTGTCGTACGACGTCGAGCTCAACACATCTCGGCGGTCGTTGAACACCACAAACAGACCCGTGCCCGAGCGGTTCAGGAGCGCCAGGCGCACGTTCGATGAGTACTGCCCCGTCTGGCCGTTGTACTGCACCAGCGCCGACAGACTGGCCAGGTTCGTGAAGGCATAGCTGGCCTTGAAGGGGATGAGATTGGCGACAAACGACCCCTGCGGCAGCCGAATGTCCTGTCGCGTCCATCCCAGGCTGGCAATGAAGCGCGCAGAGAAGCGGTAATCGCTGGTGATTTCCACCGCGTTGAAGTCGCCGTTGTAATACTGCCCCGTCCGGAACCGGAACGTCCCCGTGACGGCCGAACTCGGATTGTGGAAGTACTCGAACGCATGCTGCAGCCACGAATACTGCCCGGCCGGAATCGTCACGCGTTTGCCGTCCCGGTTGTAGACCGTGAAGGGCACGAGCGGATTGTCGCGATTGTGGTCGAAGAACCACCCGAACCGTCCGCCCTGGATGGGCTGGATTTCGAACGGATGGACGTGGGCATACGACGTCTGCAGGTTGCCGTTGAGGTCGTAGAACGAGTTGTACGACAGATGCGGCGCCACGCGCCGAATCCAGCGGATGCGCTTGGGCTGCGGTTGGAAGAACACCCGCAGTTCGGGACGCCGGTAACCGCGACGCGGCAGGAAGCCGACCTCGGGGTTGAAGCGCTCGCCCACCTGCGTATAGCCCCCCGACACCTGCCAGATGGGATTGCGGAAGTCGTAGAAGACCCGGCTCGAGTAGTCGCTGCCCGTGGCCCCCGGTGAGTCGGTGCGGGCCACAAAGGCCGACACTCGCTGCCCGGGCGACAGCTGATAGTTCGCATCGACGCCGTAGGCTCGATTCCACTTCGAAAACGAGGTGCCGGCCACCCGGTC
>JBIIDF010000228.1:0-5049 GCA_044238535.1 Vicinamibacterales bacterium | reverse complement strand
GTGGGTTCGGGCACCGACATCGCCGCCGCTGCTGCCGGCGTGACGCTGATGCGCAGCGACCTCGGCGCCCTCGTGGATGCCGTGCGCCTCTCGCAGGCGGCCATGACGACGATGCGGCAGAACCTGTTCTGGGCCTTCGTCTACAACATCGTCGGTATTCCGGTGGCCGCCGGGGTGCTGTATCCGTCGTTCGGGCTGCTGCTGAGCCCGGTGATGGCGAGCGCCGCCATGGCCTTCAGCTCGGTCAGCGTTGTCACCAACAGCCTGCGGCTGCGGCACCTGCGCTAGGATGGAGGGACCGTGTTCACGCACATTCTCTGCCCGATCGATTTTTCCGCCGATTCGGAACTGGCCCTGCATTCGGCGCTGCGGCTGGCTCAGGGGTACGGTGCGCACCTGACGGTGGTCACCGTCGTCGACCCGCTGCTGAAGGCGGGGGCCGAAGCTGCGGGCGCCGGCCAGGCACTGACCGCGCAGACCCAGCAGGAAATCTCCGAATTGCTCGCCCGCCTGGGTCGGGAAGGACTGCAGGGCGTCACCCCTGCCCTGGCCATCCGGTCTGGCAATGCGGCCAACGAGATTGTGGCGCAGGCGAAGGACAGCGGCGCCGACGTCATCGTCATCGGCAAGCGCGGCCTCGGCGGGGCTGAACGGTTCTTCCTGGGCTCGACCAGCCGCCGTGTGACCGAACTGTCGCCGGTGCCGGTGCTGGTGGTGCCGACGGTCGCGGCGAGCTAAGTCACGACCAGCGCCAGCCCCAGCAGCACGGCCATCAGGGCCAGGACGAGCGACGCGTGCCACCGCACGTGGCCGCGCGCCACGGTCAGCGCCATCGTCAGTTTGACCAGCGTGTTCGACAAGACGCCCAGCATCACGGCCTGCTGCGCGATTGCCGGCAGCAGCGCGCCGTCCCTGACGCGGCTGGCCATCGACACCGTCAGGGCATCGACATCCTGCAGGCCCAGGACAGCGGCCGCCGCCATCAGGCCCGCGCTGCCTGCCCGCTCGGCCAGCCCGACCACCACCAGCACCCCCTGAAACAGCAGCGCCATCTGCAGGGCCTCGCGCAACTGCAGCGGGTTGCGGAGGGCCAGCATCGCCGCGTCGCCCCGGTCGGCCTCCGCCGGCACCCGGTGCCGGCGCCACGACGCCAGCACGGCAGCCACACCGATCAGGGCCGCCCCGGCCAGCGAGGGCCACAGTACCCGGGCGAGGGCGGGGCTGATCAGCGCAGCCACCAGCACCACGCGCCCGTACACCACTGTGTTGGCGGCGACGATGCCGTAGCCGAGCCCGTCGATGACCGCCTGCCGGCTCAGCCGGCTGAACGCGAGGGTGACACCCGTGGATGACACCAGTCCGCCCAGCAGGCCCGCCACCGCATACCCACGCGACGCCCCGATCACCCGCTGCGCGATGTATCCCGCGAAACTCACGGCCGAGAACAGCAGCACCAGCGTCCACACCGCCCGGGGCCTGATCAGGCCCTGCGCATCGAGTCCCCCGTCCGGCAGCAGGGGCAGAATCACGGCGGCCATCACGGCGAAGCGCAGCGCCGCCTGCAGTTCGACATCCTGCACCCGGGCCACCCACTGATGCAGCCGCCCCTTCTCGAACAGCAGCAGCGCCGTCGCAGACGCAATGCCGCTGGCCACCTGCAGCTGCCCCAGGCCTGCCGCCACGCTTGCGGCCAGCACCACCACGGCCGCCACCTCAGTCGTGGCATCGATGTCACGTCGACTCGACGAGGCGTAGGCAATGGCGATGAGGGCCAGCAGGCCGACGACGAGCGCCAGGGCGAGCGCCGGCCCCGCCCAGATCCACAGGCGGCCGGCCAGCCCCCCGGCCAGCCCAATCAGCGTGAACGTGCGGATGCCGCCGAAGCGCGCGTCGGGCCCGGTCGCGTGGCCCGACCACTGCCGCTCGACGCCGACGGCGGCGCCGCACAGCGCCGCGACCACCAGCATCAGCAGCGAGTCATACATCAGGCGCGCATCCGACCTACTGCCCGGCCAGCAGTGCCTCGGCCGTCACGAACCGCGGCGCAATATCGACCGGCACGTCGGCCAGCTTGTCGAGCACCGCCTGCACCGGCGGGCGAATCACGCCAAGCGTATCGATGAGCGCCCGCGCGCGATCGTACCGGCCCTCGGCCTGCAGCGTCATGATGTCGCGCGTCAGGCCAATCACGCCCTCACGAATCCGCTGCGGGTCGACCGAGAACGTGCCATCGGCTTCGATGCGGAACGCCCCCTGGTCGAGCAGATAGTTGAGCTGAATGGCCTGACCGCGGCCATGCGCTTCGGTGATGCCGAAGCGAATCGAACGGAAGGCCGACGCCAGAAACGTCGTGTACATCGTCTGTTCGAGGGTCTTCGGCAGCCGGCCGCGATCGACCAGGTACTGCAGCGCAAAGAGGCCCGAGATGTCGGCCTTCGCCTCCTCGATGGCACTGTAGGTGTCCTTCAGCTCCTGACGGACCGTCGTGGCCCGGCCGTCGACCGTGATGCCATGCGGTCCGAGGCCGTGCATCAGCTCGTGCATGAGGATGTGGGTGAAGAACGCCTCGAACGCCACCTGCCCCCGGTCCTGCGGACGCAGGGCGACCTGAGCGATCGGCAGCAGCACCTGGTCGAACTTGGCCTGCTGGTTGTTCTTGAGCATCACGCGCTTGCTGCCGTGCTCGCGGATGACGCGTTCGTCATTGGGAAGGTTGAAGGCCGCCGTCTGCACGCCGCGGTTCCCGTCACCCGCCGAGAACACCGTGTTGACGACCGCAATCGGCGCCAGCGCTCCGAGCTTCGGGTTGCGATACCGCGCCTCGATGGGCAGGTTGTCTTCAATCTCCTGCAGCGAGGCCGAGAACTGCTGCAGCCGGGCCGACTCGGCCGCGTCCTTCACCGTGATGAAGGCCTCGAAGGCGGCCTTGTAGTTGAACCACTCGTCCTCGTAGACCTCGTAGGGGCCGATGGTCGGCTCAATCGCTCCCGAGAGCGCCATCCACTTTACGTCGCTGTCGTAGTAGTCGTTGCTGGCGAAGGCCGCCGCGCGCGACTCGAGGAAGGCGCGCAGGGTGGCATCCGACGTGGCCGTGGCGGCGGCGCGCAGGTGCTGCGCGGCCAGCGCCAGTTCCGGCTGGTATTCGGTGGAGTACGGCACAGCCTGCAGGCGTCCCTGCGGATCACGACGGATCGCCGTGAAAAACCCCGTGGCGGCCGTCCGCGCGTCAGGCGGCAGGCCCTCGATCCACCGGGTGACTTCGTCCTTCGTGGCATCGGCCGGATAGAACGTCGCTCCTCCCGGCTTCGCGGGCATGTCAGCCAGGAACGGCTCGTTGTGGTCGAGACGCGACCAGGGGCCCTTGTTGATGACAAACGCCCGCAGGCGCGCCTGCCCGAGCGGTGTGGCGTCCTGACTGAGCGTGTGCAGCAGGGCCTCGTTGCCCGCCCAGACCTGCCGCAGGTAGAGGGCATCCATCACCTGCGCCGCGCGCACCAGGTGCGTGAGCGCCGTGCGGTCGCCCGGCGACAGCGACGAGAGGTCGGCCGACAGGTCGGTCGGCACGAACCGGTGGGTCGACGCCTGCAGGCGCTGCAGTTCCGGCGACGCCTGGCCGGCCGGCAGGGGCTGATCGGGGGCGGTCGTGGTGCAGGCCGCCAGCAGCGTGACCAGCGAGGTGGTGGTGGCCAGTGTGGTCATGAACACTCTGCGCATCATGGTTCCTTCAGTCAATCAGACAGATACGGGGCGTCTCACTGCACGCCTCCCCCCTCTTGCAACAGCGCGGGCGAGGTGCCCAACCGCCGCAGGGCCGATTCCCACATCTCACCCGCCGGGATATCGAAGACCAGCGTCGGGTCGACTGGGGCCATCAGCCACGCCGACTCCGCCAGTTCAACGTCAAGTTGACCCGACGCCCATCCCGAGTACCCCACCAGAATCCTCAGTCCGTTGCCGCCGGGCTGCGTGAGCCCCTCGCGCACCAGGTCGGGCGACGCCGACAGATAGATGCCGGGCAGCACTTCGTGCGCCTCCACGTCCCGGGTTCGGTCACGCATCAGCACCCACGCGCGCGTCTGGTCGCAGGGACCGCCGACAAACAGATGCACACTGGGATCGACGGCCAGCGGCGGCTCGGCCCGCACCACCGTGATCGCCGGCACGTCCATCGGGCGATTGAGCACGAGACCGAACGCCCCATCCGGGCCATACTCTGTCACGAGCACCACCGCCTTCCGGAAATTGGGATCGGCCATCTGCGGCATGGCGAGCAGCAGCACCGGAGACAGCGACAGTTCGTCGGCAGCCATACGACCATCCTACTCCCGCTCGTCGTGCCCCCGCAGGCGTTCCTGCGCCCAGGCCACGGCATCGCGGACGACAGACGCGTCGGCGCTCGGCGCCGCGTTCTTCACGCCGCGCCCGGGACGGTCGAGCACGGTGGCCAGCGACGCATCGCCGCTGTTGCCGATGATGAGCGCCAGCGTCCGCCGGAGGCGGGCCAGGCCGGTGCGCACCATCGCGCTGCCGTCGATGACCGCATGCAGTTCGTGGTCGGGCTTGAGCCACAGGTCCGAAGCACGCGCGCCGTGGCGTCCCTCTGACGTCCACGCCGGATCGGTCGACAGCGGAGGCGCGAGGTTCCACGGACAGACGTCCTGGCAGATGTCGCAGCCGAACCAGTGCCTGTCGACCGACTCGCGATAGGGCACGGGAATGGGCCCGGCGAGCTCGATGGTGTGGTACGCGAGGCACCGCGTGGCATCGAGCACCTTGGGCTCGACCAGTGCGCCGGTGGGGCACGCGTCGAGACACAGCGTGCACGACCCGCACTGGTCGAGCTGCGGACGGTCTGGCGCGAGGTCAAGGCTCACTGCCACCCCGGCGAGCAGCAGCCACGAGCCGAGGTCGGGATGAATCACGCACCCGTTCTTGCCAATCCAGCCGAGTCCGGCGGCTGCCGCCCAGGACCGTTCCTGCACGTGATGTTTGTCGACGAAGATGGCGGCATCAAACGGCGTATCCGCCTGCGTGCGCATCCACGCCACG
>JBIIDF010000022.1:0-17486 GCA_044238535.1 Vicinamibacterales bacterium | reverse complement strand
GCAATATCCTGCGGCCCGGCCAGGTGGTGCCGAATGCGGTACAGGCCTTCATCAAGACGACCGGCGCCCTCACCGACCGGGTGATGGCCGCGCTGGAAGCCGCTGACGGATCTGGCGGCGACAGCCGCTGCAGTTGCCCGCCCTGGCCCACAAACGGCACGGTCCCGCCGATTCCGTGTGACGGCAGGACGTCGCACGTCGCCTACATCCTCATGGCCGAGTCGACCGACACCAACGGCGACTCGCACAACAACGGCAAATACGCGATGTACATCACGGTCTCCCAGCCAGGGTCTGACAAGGGCCCGAACCAGATCACGCCGGGTGCCGGCGAAAACCTCAATCCCGTGAAGACCCTCCGCGCGCGCTACGATGCGTGGCGTCGTCAACAGCCCGCCTCGTTCAAGTAGGAGTCACCCATGCGACTGACGCACTGCACGGTGCTGGCGATGGCCCTCGCGTCGGCGAGCCTCTCGGCAACCCAACGGCCCGCCCCTGCCCCACCTGCGGCCCCCGACGCCCCCGCAGCTCCTGCACAGCCCGGCGGGCAGTTTCAGCGTCGACCGCCGATGGTCACGTTGACACTCTCCACCACCGCGTGGCCGGATGGCGGCGTGATCCCAGCCACCCACAGCCAGGCAGGCCGCGATGTGTCGCCCGCGCTGAGCTGGGGCAATGTGCCGGACGACGCGGTCAGCTTTGTCATCATCGCGCACGACGTCGACGCCCCGGTGGGCAGCGGTACCGACGACATGCTGCACTGGATGCTGTGGAATATCCCGAAGGCGTCGCGCGCGCTCGCTGCGGGACTCGACCGCGTCAGCCAGTTGCCCGACGGGACGCGCCAGATCAGCGCCACTGGCCCCTACTACCGCGGTCCGGCCGCTCCTGCGACGGGCGCACCACATCACTACCTGTTCGAGATCTACGCCGTGGACATCGCACTGAACGTCCCCGCCGTCGGTCAGTCTCCCGCAGAGACGCGCGCCGCGGTGATGGCCGCGATGGCGGGGCATGTGCGCGGCAGAGGGGCGCTGGTGGGCCTCTATCGGCATCCCTAGGCCCGCCCCCCCGCGCACCCGTAGGTGACGCGAACCGCCGGCACGCCGCGCACGCGCGCGACCAGCGGGCCACACGTCTAGGTCTGAGTTGGAGGCGCCGCCCGGATTTGAACCGGGGAATGGAGGTTTTGCAGACCTCTGCCTTACCACTTGGCTACGGCGCCGGAGGGCGAGGGTCGCGGCGGAGAGTTGGAGCGGGAAACGGGATTCGAACCCGCGACTTCGACCTTGGCAAGGTCGCACTCTACCACTGAGTTATTCCCGCTCGCCAGCGACTCACGCAGTGTAACAAACCCGACGGCCTCGGGCAAGGGGTCAACGCCACCCCGGCCGAAACGCGTCCCGCATCCACGTCACCCCCGGCGGGTCGGTCCCCGCATCAATCGCCACCACATCAAAGCGGCACCGCAGTCGCGCATAGTCTCGAAACCGGTGCAGAAACACCATTGCCATCGCCGAGACCTGTTGCTGTTTTCGCCAGGTGACCGTCGCCGCCGGGGACACCCGCGTCGCCTGC
Organism: Vicinamibacterales bacterium; assembly: GCA_044238535.1. Lineage (GTDB taxonomy): Bacteria > Acidobacteriota > Vicinamibacteria > Vicinamibacterales > UBA2999 > VFZN01. Next base: position 15,908 of record JBIIDF010000022.1, on the reverse strand, counting down.
GTCCGGGCCCGCACCTCGACAAACACGAGGGTATCGTCGTCGAGGCCCACCAGGTCGAGCTCGCCATGCCGGGTGCGGAACCGGCGCGCCAGCACCACCATGCCCGCCTGCTCGAGACACACGATGGCCAGCGATTCCCCCCGAAGCCCCAGAACCTGTCGTGCGTGTGTCATGCCGTTGCGGATGCAACGGTCAGGCCATCACTTGCGCTTCCAGCGGGTGCCCTCCGCGCTGTCTTCGAACAGCACCCCCCGCGCCGCCATGTCCTCGCGGATGCGGTCGGCTTCTGCAAACTGGCGTGCCCGGCGCGCGGCCTGCCGGGCCTCGATGGCGGCCAGAATCTCCGCCTCGGGAATCGGAGGCTCGCGGTCTTCCGCCCGACGCAACCCCATCACGCCCAACACATCGTCAAAGTGCGCGAAGGTTTGCTCGAGCACTGCCGCATCCGCCTGCCCAATCTGGCCCTGGTCAATGGCGGTGTTCACCACGCGGACCAGATCGAACATCGCGGCCAGACCCGCCGACGTGTTGAGGTCGTCCGACAGGGCGTCGTCGAACGCCTGCCGCGCATCTGCAGCACTCTGCTGGAGTGCCGCGTGCGAGCCGGGCCGCGTGACCGCTGCCATACGATCCAGGCAATCGATCAGGCGCCGCAGGGCCTCTTCCGCCTGCTGCATGCCAGTGAACGTGAAATTGAGCTGCTTCCGATAGTGCGCCGACAGCAGCAGATAGCGCAGCGCCGACGGCCGAAACCCACGCGCGGTGATGTCGCTCAGCGTGTAGACGTTGCCGAGGGATTTCGACATCTTCTGGTCATCGACCAGCAGGTGCTCGGTATGAATCCAGAAGCGCGAGAACGGCTGGCCGGTCGCGCCTTCACTCTGGGCGATCTCGTTCTCGTGATGCGGAAACACGAGGTCGATGCCGCCGGTATGAATATCGATGGGCGACTCGCCCAGCAGGCGCAGTGCCATGGCCGAGCACTCGATATGCCACCCGGGTCGCCCCGGTCCCACACCGCAGTTCCAGGTGGGCTCACCCGGGCGCGTCGCCTTCCACAGGACAAAGTCGCGCGCGTCCTCTTTCGTGTAGTTGTCGGCATCCACGCGCGCCCCGGCCTGGATCCCGTCGTGGTCAAGCCGCGCGAGTTTGCCGTAGCCAGGCAGCGTGGCGATGCGGAAGTAGATCGACCCCTCGCTCTCGTACGTATGCCCGTTGGCCTCGAGCTGGCGAATCATCCGGGCCATGGCCTCGAGGTTCGCCTCATCCGTGGCCCGAGGCGTCTCTTCGACGGGCTCGATGCCCAACCGGGCAGCGTCGTCGCGAAACGCCTGGATGTACTGGTCCGTGTACTGCCGCAGCTCCATGCCCGCCTTCTGGGCCCCGATGATGGTCTTGTCGTCCACGTCGGTGAAGTTCATCACGTGATGCATCTTCCAGCCGCCCACGTGCTTCAGCGCCCGACGCAGCACGTCAACGCTGACAAACGTCCGGAAGTTCCCGATGTGCCCCCGCGCATACACCGTCAGTCCGCATGTGTACATGCGCACGGTGTCGTCGCGGAGGGGGGCAAACGGTTCCTGCTGTCGTGAGAGCGTGTTGTAAAGCCGCATCATTGCTGTGTCATTCCTCGGCCACGACCTGTCCCTGCATGGCAACGCGCAGGTGTCCGTCGGTGCAGTCAAAGGTCACGCACCACTCGGTGGCGCGGTGACCTGCGTCCGGAAGCGCGCCCGCCAGCGTCTGGCACAGGCGCACGGCCGCGGCGCTCTCGAGCCCGACGTCCGCGCACAGCTGCTGACACGCCACGCCAAGCAGCGCGCGGCCCTCGGCGTCTGGCGTGACCGTCACCGTCACGGCCGTCAGGGGCTGGCTCACACCGAGAGTTTATCGAATAACCGCACGGCCTGTGCGACGTCCGCCGCAATCTGTCCACGAAGCGCGTCGACATCCGCAAAGCGCTGCTCGTCCCGCAGGCGCTGCACAAACGCCACGGACAGCGTTCGGCCATACAGATCCAGCGAAGCCCCGAGCAGGTGCGACTCGACCGACATCGTCAGGCCGTCACCGAAGGTGGGCCGCACACCGATATTGGTCACTGCCCGATAGGCATAACCGTCGACCGACACCAGCGTCGCATACACGCCAGGCATGGGCACCAGTTCGTTGGACGTTGAGAGGTTGGCAGTCGGGAACCCCAGCAGTCGCCCGCGTTGCTGCCCCGTCACGACATCACCCACCACGGAGTAGTGGCGCCCGAGCAGGGCCGAGGCTTCATCCACACGCCCCTCCGTCAGCAGTCGTCGGATGCGGGTGCTCGAAATGATGAAGTCACGATACCGGACCGGGTCCACCTTCTCGGCCCGATACCCCCACTGCTGTCCCAGCGTCCGCAGCAGCGAAAACGTCCCGGAGCGGTTGCGGCCGAACAGGAAGTCGGCGCCCACCCACACCTCGCTGGCCCGCAGCCAGTCGACCAGCACCCGGCGCACAAACTGCTCGGGCTCCCAGGTGGCCATCGCCGCTGAGAACCGCACCACCGCCAGACCGGCGACACCGCCCGCCTCGAGCGCGGCGGCCTTCTGGTCACGCGTCATCAGCAGGGGCGGAGCTTTGTCGGGACGCAGCACGCGGGGTGGATGCGGGTCGAACGTCAGCACCACGGGTACGGTGCCCCTGGCCTGCGCCCCCTCGCGGATGCGCTCAATCAGTTTCAGATGGCCGCGGTGCACGCCATCAAAATTGCCGATGGCCACCACCGGCCCCGACCACCGTGCCGGACGTGCCTCGTCCGGATAGTGCACGACGACCACGTCAGCCCACCTCGACGTCAAGGACGAGGCCGTCGTAGGCCAGTGCCATGCCGGCCGGCAGTGACCGGTTGGTCTCGGCGTGCGGCAGGTCGTGACACACGTGGGTGAACCACACCTCGCGCACCCCAAGCCGCTCAGCCACGGCCACGGCTTCCATTAGGGTGAAGTGGGTGGGATGCGGCCGATGCCGCAAGGCGTTCAGCACCAGCACGTCCAGGCCGTCCAGCAGCGCCCACGACTCGTCGGGAATGTGGCTGGCGTCGGTCAGGTAGGCAAATCGGCCCAGGCGGAATCCGAGAATCGGCAGGCGCCCATGCAGCAGAGGCACCGGCTGCACGGTGACCCCACCCACGAGAAACGGACCGTCAATCTCCCGCAGGTCGGCCTCGGGGATGCCACCTCCCTTCTGGCCAACGGTTTCGAACGCGTATCTGAAAATCCGACGCACTTCGGAGCCCGTCGACGGCGCTGCCCACAGGGGAATCGCCCCATTGGTCAGTGCGTTGAACCGGCGCACTTCGTCGAAGCCCATGACGTGGTCGGCGTGATGATGCGTCAGAAGAATTGCATCGAGCCGAGTCAGCCGATGCGTCAGCGCCTGCTGGCGAAGGTCGGTCGAGGTATCGACCAGCAGGGCGGGGCCCTCCTGCACATCGATGTAGATCGACGGCCGCAGCCGCTGGTCGTGCGGATCCTCCGACCGGCAGACCCGACATTCGCAGCCGATCATCGGCACCCCGTGCGAGGTGCCGCTCCCGAGAACCGTCACCCGTGCGCGCAACCTTCGAATGATAGCATTCGCGCATGTCCCGTCCGGCTGGCCCTCACCTTGACCGACTCGTGGAAATCATGCGGCACCTCCGCAGCCCGGAGGGGTGCCCCTGGGATCGAGAGCAGACCCTCGCCACCCTGCGGCCGTTCGTGCTCGAAGAGACCTGCGAGTTGCTCGATGCCATTGACGAAGGCGACTGGTCAAGCATCTGCGAGGAACTGGGGGATGTGGTGTTTGAGGCCGTCTTCGTCGCGCAGCTATGCAGTGAGCCCGGACACTTCACCCTCGCCGATGCCCTGCAGTCGGTCATCGACAAGCTGATTCGACGGCACCCGCACGTCTTTACCCCAGATGGTCAAGCATTGTCGGCGACGCGCACCCTGACGCCCTCTGGCGTCAAGGCGCAGTGGGACGATATCAAGACGGTTGAACGGGCACAGGCCGGGAAGCCGCAGAAGCCTCTGCTCGGAGGCATTCCGCGTGCCCTGCCAGCCCTGCTGCGGGCCGAGAAAGTCGGCGCACGGGCCGCCCGCGTCGGCTTCGACTGGCCTGACGCCCTGCCAGTACTCGACAAGATTGACGAAGAGGTGGCGGAACTCCGCGACGCCGTCGCCGTCCACGGATTGCACAGCGCGGCGGTCGAGGACGAATACGGGGACGTGCTGTTTGCCCTCACCAATCTCGGGCGCAAGATGGGCCTGTCGCCCGAGCGAGCCCTGCAACGCGCCACAGACAAGTTCCAGCGGCGTTTCGAGCACATGGAACGGGCGGCGCGGGCCGACAGCCGTGCCCTCACGGAGGAGTCACTCGAGACCCTCGAGGCACGATGGCAGGCAGCAAAAGTCGCCACTGCTGCGGACGATCGTTCACGGTCCTGAGCCAGACCCGAGAGCCGTCGGTCCGTACGTCGATCTGTCCGTCCCGATCGGTGCGTCCGACAAGCGCATGTGCAGCCTGTAGCCTGGCGAGCACCTCCGGCGCGGGATGACCGAAAGCATTTCCGCGCCCGGCCGAAATCAGCGCGACCCGCGGACGAAGTGCCTGCACCAGATGGTCGCCCGTCGATGTGCGGCTGCCATGGTGCCCGACCTTCAGCACCGTCACGCGCGGTTCCTCGCGAATGGTCCACGCACGCTCGACCTCAACGCCGGCATCACCGGTGAGCCAGAGGTCGATGTGGCCCAGGGAGAGCGTCAGCACCACCGAGTCGTCGTTCCGTGCCCGTTGTCGGGCCCAGTCGGGCCGCTCCGGATGCTGCGCCTCGACACGCACGCCATCGACCTCGAGCAGGTCGCCACGCTGTACGGTACGCCACGAAGCTCCGACGGCCTCTGCAGCCCGCCGTAGCCGCTGCTCGGCCGGATGTTCGTCGACCGGGATGCCGTACCAGATTTCCTGCGGCTGGAACTCGTGCACCAGCGTCGCTGCGCCGCCAATATGGTCGGCATCCCCATGTGTGACCAGCAGCCAGTCCACCGACACCAGACCGCGGGCACGCAGCGCTGGACCGACGATGCGCTCGCCTGTATCCGGGCCGCGGTCGCCGGGACGTCCCCCCGCATCGACCAGCAGGGTCTGTCCCCGGGGAAATGTCACCAGCAGCGCATCGCCCTGGCCCACATCCCACATCGTCAGTTGCAGTGTGCCGTCGCCCTTCGTCCCGTACCGGGCCCACGGTGCCACGGCGACCCAGAGCCACAGCCCAGCGGCGCACAGCACGGCACGGCGGCGCGTCACGGGGGACCACAGCGGCCATCGATGCCAGGCCAACACCAGCAGTCCGTAATACGTTAGCGTCATGATGAGCCCGGGTGGAGGCACCCGCCACGTCAGCCCCGGGAACCACTCGACCGCATGGCTCGTGTCGATAAGGACACGCGTTCCTGCCCAGGTGCACCATCCAGCGGCAGACGCCAGCATCGGCAGCCCGAGCCAATCGGCGACGACGGTCAGCGACGCGGCCCCCTGGACCATGGCCATCGCGGGAACAGCGGGCAGGTTCAGGACGAGTCCCGCAAGCGTGACCCGCTCGAAGACGCCTGCGGCAACGGGAGCCAGCATCAGCTCGACCGCCGCCGTCGCGAGGACGGCGGCACCGGTGAGCCCACGCCACCCCGACGGAGGCGCCACCAGCGATGACGTCGCCAGCAATGCCATCGTGGCGCCGTAGCTGAGCCAGAACCCAGCGTTGATGACGTCGGTGGGCACCACCAGCAAGGTCCCGAGGAATGACCATGCGACCACGGCACCCGACCGTCCGCGCAGGTCGACGGCCTGCAACAGCAAATACAGACAGGCCATGGTGGTGGCTCTCCGGACTGACGCGCCCGACCCGATGACGGCCGCGTGCGCCAGCAACACCACCGCCGCCACGACGGCGGCCGCCCGGAACCGCACACGACACACCCACAACACCGCGATGACGGCTGAGGCGAGCATGGCGATGTTCCCCCCAGAAATCGCGATGGTGTGGAACGTGCCGGCGTGTTGCAGGCGGCGCTCGAGGTCTTCGTCAAGTCCGGTACGCTCACCGATGAGAATCGCCGTCGCTACGGCCCGACTCGCCTGATCGTCACCGCGCACGTGCTGCTGAAGGGCTGCTCGAACCCGTCGGCGGACCTCAGCCGCCCTCTCGTCCCACCATGAACCGGCGCCGATGACCTCGACCAACGCCGCCGATTTCACGCTGCCCGACAATCCCCCCCGACGCCTGACCAGTTGAACCCAGCCTGAGGGGGCTCCGCGGTTCCTCACCACCGAGCCCAGACGCAGCCTCGCAGAGACACGCACACGACGGCCCCGCGTCCATTGCGGTGCCGCATCAGGCGCCCCTCCACCGCCAACGGTCAGCGTAACGTCGCCGGACGTGGGGCTCGGCTCAGGCCCGAGCCGGGCAGACGACACATGGAGCCTCAGCCGAACGCCGTCGGTCGTCACCTCGGCGTCTTCGTCGAGTGTACCCTCGAGCCATACCAGCGGCAGGTTCCGCACGTCGGCATCCAGCACCGCACGCTCGTCCAGCCAGCGTCGCAGCGGCGACTGCACGAGTGACCACGCAGCATGGTGGCCCTCCAGCGCCGCCACGCCACACAGCAGCAGGGCGAGCAGCACCCCGGTACCCGTCAGGAACCCGCGCCAACACACCAGGGCGGTCGCGGCCATCAGGGCCAGCCCCACGAGCAGCGCCCAACCCGGCAGCAGGGTCGTCCACTGCATGCCCCAAGAGAGGCCAATACAGACGGATCCCGCACACAACACGCCAACACGCATGGCACACGGCCATGCAAGACGCGTGACGCAGACGCTGCACCCCGGAATGAGGTGGCGCGGAGCCCGCGCGATGCAGCTTATGCATCGCGCGGCCGTGGGTCAGTGTGCAGGTTCCGCTGCAGGAGCGTGATAGGACTGCAGCGACTTGACACTCAGCCCTTCCTGCCGCAGTGCTCGGATGGCCTCGACGGCAGCAGCAGCACCCGTGATGGTGGTGATGCAGGGCACCGCATTCATCATGGCGGCGCGCCGCACCGCCTTGTCGTCGAAGAACGATTCACGTCCGAGCGGCGTGTTGATCACCATCGCGATGCGGCGGTTCACGATTTCATCCGCCAGACTGGGGCGGCCTTCGTTGACCTTGAAGACGACATCGGCCTCGAGCCCGTGGGCCCGCAGGAAGGCCGCAGTCCCCCGCGTGCCAATCAGACGGAAGCCCAGGCCCGCCAGTTCGCGTGCGATCGGCAGCACGGCGTCCTTGTCTTCGTGATTGACGCTGATGCAGACGGCGCCAGCGTCGGGCAGTCGCTGTCCCACCCCCAGCATCGCCTTGGCGAAGGCCATGCCGAACGACGATGCCCCGCCCATGACTTCGCCCGTCGACTTCATTTCCGGACCGAGAATCGAGTCCACACCGGGAAAGCGGACGAACGGAAACACGGGACTCTTCACAAACACACCCGCCGGCTGCAGATCCTCGGTGAGCCCCAGCGACGCCAGAGTACGCCCAGCCATCACGCGCGCGGCAACCTGCGCCAGCGGCACACCCGTGGCCTTCGCCAGATACGGCACCGTACGGGATGCCCGCGGATTCACCTCGAGGACGTAGACGGTGTCATCCTTGATGGCGTACTGCACGTTCATCAGCCCCACGACTTTCAGCGCACGGGCGATGCGGCGCGAGTAATCGCGGATGGTGACGAGGTGCTTCTCGGCCACATACGCTGGCGGCACCACACAGGAACTGTCGCCCGAGTGGATCCCCGCCTCTTCGATGTGCTCCATGATGCCGCCCACGAGCACCGCCCCGCTCGCATCCGCCACGCAGTCGACATCGATTTCCTTGGCATGCTCCAGGAACCGGTCAATGAGAATCGGGCGGTCGTGGGACACATCCACGGCGGTCGTCATGTAGCGATCGAGACTGGCCACGTCGTACACGATGGCCATGTTGCGGCCACCCAGCACGTAGGACGGCCGAACGACACACGGAAATCCGACTCTGGCCGCCACATCCCTGGCTTCGTCCCGCGATGTGGCCGTGCCGCTCGCCGGCTGAGGAATCCCGAGGTCCCAGAGCAATTGCGCAAACCGCTGGCGGTCCTCGGCGAGGTCAATAGAATCGGGGCTCGTTCCGTACATCGTGACCCCGGCCTCCTGAAGGGCCAGCGCCAGTTTCAGCGGCGTCTGCCCACCGAACTGCACCACGATGCCGACATCGGGATTCCCGTCGCGCTCGCGCTCGACAATCGCCATCACATCCTCGAACGTCAGCGGCTCGAAGTAGAGGCGGTCCGCCGTATCGTAGTCGGTCGACACGGTCTCGGGATTGCAGTTGACCATGATCGTCTCGAAGTCTTCCTTGCGGAACCCGAAGACGGCATGACAGCAGCAATAGTCAAACTCGATGCCCTGACCGATGCGGTTGGGCCCGCTCCCGAGAATGATGACCTTCCGGCGGCTGGTCGGGGCAGACTCGCACTCGAATTCGTACGCGCTATACATATACGGCGTAAACGACTCGAACTCGGCCGCGCAGGTGTCGATGCGTTTGAAGATCGGCGCGATACCCAGGTCGCGACGCCGCTCGCGCACGGCAGAGGCATCCGTCCCCAGAAAGTGTCCGAGTTCGACATCTCCAAATCCCGCCCGCTTCAGGGCCAGCATCAGGTCGGGCGACATTTCCCGCAGACCCACGAGGGCAGCGGTCTGGCGCAGCGCCACCATCTCGCGGAACTGCTCGAGGAACCACGGATCGATACGCGTCAGCGTATGCAGGGTCTCGGTCGACCAGCCTTTCTCGAGCGCACGGAACAGGGCCCACATCCGGCGGTCGGTCGGTACGATGAGCTTCCGCCGCAGCTGCACATCTTCGTCGTCGGTCTCGTCATCAGGACGCGGGCGTTCGGCACGATGATTGGGTCGGCTGAACAGCAGACCTTCCTTCCCGAGTTCCAGCGACCGCATGCCCTTGAGGAACGCTTCCTTGAACGTGCGGCCAATCGACATCGCCTCCCCCACCGACTTCATCTGCGTCGTCAGGGTGCGGTCGGCCTGCGGGAACTTCTCGAAGTTCCAGCGCGGAATCTTGACCACGACGTAATCAATCGTCGGCTCGAACGACGCCGGCGTCGTGCGTGTGATGTCGTTGGGAATCTCGTCGAGGCGATACCCCAGGGCCAGCTTGGCCGCAATCTTCGCGATGGGAAACCCGGTGGCCTTCGAGGCGAGCGCGGATGACCGTGACACGCGGGGATTCATCTCGATGACCGTCATCCGGCCATCCGCAGGATTGACGGCGAACTGGATGTTCGAACCGCCGGTTTCCACGCCCACGCGCCGGATGATGCGGCGCGCGGCGTCGCGCATGCGCTGATACTCGCGGTCCGTCAGCGTCTGCGCCGGGGCGACGGTGATGCTGTCGCCCGTGTGCACCCCCATCGGGTCAATGTTCTCGATGGAGCAGATCACCACGAAGTTATCCGCGCCGTCGCGCATGACTTCAAGCTCGTATTCCTTCCAGCCGATGACCGACTCTTCCACCAGCACCTCGTGGACCGGACTCAGATTGAGCCCGCGCGTCACGATCTCCTGGAACTCCTCGAGGTTGTAGGCGATGCCCCCGCCGACGCCACCCATGGTGAACGAGGGCCGGATAATGGCGGGAAAACCCGTCACGCTGACAGTGGCCATCGCTTCATCAAGCGACTTCACCACCGCGCTTTTCGGCATGTCGATGCCGATTTCCGCCATGGCGTTCTTGAAAAGCAGTCGGTCTTCGGCCACCTTGATGGCGGGAATCTGCGCCCCGATGAGGTCCACGCCGTAGCGCGCCAGTATCCCCAGCTCGTCGAGCTGCACGGCAAGATTGAGCGCCGTCTGTCCTCCCACCGTCGGCAGTACGGCATCGGGCCGCTCGGCCGCAATGATTTTCTCGAGCGCCTCGGGTGTCAGCGGTTCCACGTAGGTCCGGTCGGCCAGCTCGGGGTCGGTCATGATGGTGGCCGGATTGCTGTTGACCAGCACCACCTCGATCCCCTCGCTCCGCAGGGCCTTCAGGGCCTGGGTGCCCGAGTAATCGAACTCGCAGGCCTGGCCGATGACAATCGGACCCGACCCGATCACGAGCACGCGGTGAATATCAGTCCGTTTCGGCATGGTTCAGTGCGATTCCATCTGCTGGATGAACTGCTGGAACAGATAGTCGGCGTCGTGTGGTCCAGGCGCCGCCTCGGGGTGGTACTGCACGGACGTGATGGGGCGCTCGCGATGGCACAGGCCCTCAACGGTCCCGTCGTACAGGTTCAGATGGGTCACGCGTGCGGTGGCCGGCAGCGAATCCGGGTCGACGGCAAATCCATGGTTCTGTGCCGTGATCTCAATGGCGCCGGTGTCGAGGTTCTTCACCGGATGATTGCCGCCACGGTGACCAAACTTCAATTTGTAGGTGCGCGCACCCAGTGCCAGCCCCAATAACTGGTGCCCGAGGCAGATCCCGAACATCGGCACATCAGCCGTCACCAGTGTCCGGATTGTCTCAATCGCATAGCCGACCGCCGATGGATCGCCGGGGCCGTTGCTGAGGAAAATGCCGTCCGGCTTCCACGCCAGGACCTCGGCCGCCGGCGTCGATGCCGGAAACACCCGCACCTGACAGCCGTGGGCGACGAGCCGACGCAGAATCGTGCGCTTGATCCCGAAGTCATACGCCGCGACCCAGAGGGGCCGCGACGGGCGATGCGGTGGCTGGAGCGCGAACGCCTCGTCGGCCGCCTGTTCGTCGGCGCTCAACTCGACGTCATAGGGCGCCGTGCAGGTCACGGTGGAGACCAGGTCGCTCCCCTCCATCGGCGCGATCGCACGCGCGCGCTGCACCAGCGCCTCGGTGTCGTGCGCGGCCGCCCCGGTCGCAATGATGCCCCGCAGCACACCTCCGGAACGGAGGTGCCGCGTCAATGCCCGTGTGTCGACGTCGGAAATGGCGACGATGCCGTGCGTCACCAGATAATCGCGCAGCGTCCGTTGTGCGCGCCAGTTACTGGCGAGCGGCGAGGCATCGCGAATCACGAAGCCTGCGACCTGCGGATGCGACGATTCCTCATCTGCCGACGCCACCCCATAGTTGCCGATCTGCGGAGCCGTCATCGTCACAATCTGACCGGCGTATGACGGGTCGGTCAGCACTTCCTGATACCCGGTCAGGCTCGTGTTGAACACCACCTCACCGGAGGTCTCACCGGGGGCACCGGCCGAGACACCCGTCAGACAGGTCCCATCTTCGAGGGCGAGTACTGCAATCATCGAGGCTCCTGCGCGCGAGGTAACGTCGCCGAGACACGCGCGCTCGTGCCGGCCTCAACCTGCACCGGCAGCGTGACCGGTCGATGTCCCTGACGTCGAAATTCCATGCTGTGCCGTCCTGGCGCGACGTTACGAACCGTCATCGGCGACTTCCCGACGAGTTTCCCGTCGAGCATCACCATCGCTCCCGCGGGCTTCGTGGTCACGCGCACCGACCCCCGGCGAGCTGCCGTCGCAGCCGCACTGTCAGGTCGGGCTCGCGATGCTGAACGGGGCGCGGTCCCATCAGCGGAGGCCGAAGGCCGTCCGTCCGCAGGCGCCGCTGCTGCGCGTGTGACAGGTCCGCGCCCAGATGGCGGTGCGGCCTCCGTCGAACCGCCGACCGAGGCCGGCGGCACATCGGCCCGCCCTGTGCGACCCGACGCCGGCGGCCCCAGGGACGATTCGGCGGGCCCTGACGTCACGACTGCCTCAGTGGCAGCCCCAACAACCGCGTCCTGTCCGGCCCCAGCGGGCACCCCCGCCCGGCCCCATACCCCGTAGCCCACGGCGAGGCCGAGGGCCATCCCGGTGGTGAGCAGCACGAACCGCCCCCCCCAGGGCGTTTTGGCTGGCGAAGAGGATGACGCAGGGAATCCGGATGGTCGGGAGCTGGCCGATGCCGTCGCCGTAGCAGGCGCCTCATACCTCCGACCTCGCCTGGGTGCCGGCGGCGCGGGCGGCGCCGGAATCTCGGCCGTCGCCAGAAGCTCGTGAACGGATTCGTCCATGCGGACTGACACCGCATCGTCATCGACGCCGAATCCTCCGGTCACCACGGGGCTCGGCACGGCCTCAAACTCGGACACCGCCTCGGCCATCGGCATCACGGGCACCGCGGCGACCTCAGCAGCCCCGTCGGCATGCAGTGGCAGGTCGCGGTCATCCGGCTCCGGGGCACCATCTGCCGAATCGAGTGCCAGCTGCAGCGGCATCTCGGTCGACGTTGCTGGGGCCGCGTCCAGCGCGAGGAGCGGCAACGCCTCCACGGACGGCCGCGTCCGACGACGCGCACGTCCCTCCAGAGGGGTGACCGGTTCGCTCCGGTCACCCTGTCCCAGCTCCAGCCGTTCCAGTGCTTCGACAAAGGCCCGGCACGTCGGAAAGCGATGCCCTGGGTCGAGGTGCATCGCCCTCGCGAACACCGCACCGAGAGCCTCCCGCCGGGTTCCCACGGACGCGGACATGTCGCCCGCCACGAAGGCAGCGGGTGCACGTCGTCCGGTGATCCACTCGTAGGCAACGGCCGCCAGCGAGAACTGGTCACCGGCCGCGCTGACCGCCACATCGGCCAGTTCGGGCGCCCGATAGGGGCTGCGCCTCGGCAGTCGCACGCCGCCTGTCGCGAGCGCCTGCCACACCCCGACACCGGTCATCAGCGTCGACGTCTCGTCAACGATGACGTCACGCGGATGCAGGGCACCATGATGCACGTGAGCGGAGGCCAACTGGTCGAGCGCCGCCGCCAGCGTGGACAATCGCGGCAACACATCCGCCAGCATGGCAGGGCCGAATCGGCGCAGGGCGACGTCCAGCGAATCGCCAGGTGCGAGCGCCGTGGCCAGATACGGCGTATTGTCCTCGTGAAGGCCAGTGTCGACGGGCACGACCGTGCCCGCCACTGCAGCCCCGTCGGCCACGAGACGCCGCAGTCCCTCAAGCACCTCGCGGATGCGCTCCGGGCGTATGGGCAGTGTCAGGAGCTTGACGGCAACCGCGTCTCCGTCGGGGGACTCGCACCGAAAAACGGGTCCGCACGTGCCGGCCCCGAGAGGATGCTGGACACGGTAGCGGCTGATGGCCGCTGGTGGAACGTCAAAAAGCGAACCTTCCCCGGTCACGTGATGGGCACGAGTTTACCACGCGAGAGTTGACACACCCCGTCCCGTCTGCGACAGTGGGCGGTGGTGCCTGCCGAATCTCCGCTCCCCGAGAACGCTCTGACAGTCGACATCCGTCAGTTGCCGTGGATTCGTCCGCTGGCGTCCGACTATGTGTTTCACCACGCGCGCGTCGCCCCATTCTTCCCGGGCGACCCATCGAGCGATGACGCCTGGCGAGACACCATCACCAGGTCGACGGCCACGCCCCGCCAGCCCGACGCCCTCTCGCGGGCCGTGCTGGCACAACTGACGCGCCGGCACGCCCCGCCACAGGCACTCGCGGCCGCCGGGAAACTCGCCCAGTCAGACACGCGTGTCGTCATCACCGGGCAGCAGGCTGGTCTCTTCGGCGGCCCGCTTTTCACGCTGCTGAAGGCGCTGACGACGATGAAGCTCGCCGCCGAGGTCGAGGCCAGACACGGCGTGCCCGTCGTCCCGGTGTTCTGGATCGACGCCGAGGACCACGACTGGCCCGAGGTCGCTCGCACCACCGTCCTCGATGGAGACATGACCGCCGTCAGCATCAGAGCCGACGATGTCGCGGGGGCGGGCCAGGAGCCCATCGCCCGGCTCGCGTTCGATGCGGCGCTGACGCACACGCTCGACCAGTTGACGGCCGCGCTGCCCGTGACCGAGTTCACCGGTCCCACACTGGACGCCCTGCGCCGTGCGTATGCCCCGGGGCGCGGCGTGGCCGAGTCATTCGGCCGGTGGCTGGACACCGTGCTGGGCCCCCATGGTCTGGTGGTCTACGACTCGTCCGACCCGGCCACCAAACCCCTGGCCGCTCAGGTCTTCACTCGCGAGTGCCGCGAGCCCGGAGCAACCGCGGCCCTGGCCACACGTGCCGGCGACGCGCTCAAGGCCGCGGGCTATCACGCGCAGGTGACGCCGCAGGAAGGCGCCATCTCCCTGTTCCATCTCGGGCACGGCCGACAGGCGATCCGCCTGCAGGGCAGCACCGTCACCATCGGTGACCGGACGCTGACGCATCAGCAACTGATCGACGAGTGTCAGACGCACCCCGAACACTTCAGCCCGAATGTGCTGTTGCGACCGATCGTGCAGGACACGCTCTTCCCGACCATCTGCTACGTGGCCGGGCCGAACGAGCTGGCCTACCTGGGGCAGCTGCGCGGCATCTACGAGCATTTTGGCATCGCCATGCCGCTCATGTATCAGCGGGCCACGGCGACGCTGGTCGACTCGGTGTCGCTGCGCTTCATCCGGAAGCACGACCTGCCGCTGACTGCGTTACAGGCTCAGGACGAACGATCACTGAACGAGTTGCTCGAGGCCCAGTTGCCCCCGACCGTCGAAGCGGCGCTGACGTCAGCCGCCGCCCGCATCGGGGACGAACTCGAGCAGCTGATGCGTGTGGTGCCACACATCGACGTCACGTTGGCAGGTACCGTGCGTACCACGCAGGGCCGGTTGCAGCACGAGATGCAGACGCTGCACACCAAGGTGATCCAGGCCGCCAAGCGCAAGGACGAAACCCTGCGGCGTCAGTTCCAACGGGCCCGTGCGCTCACCTTTCCGATGGGCCACTCTCAGGAACGCGAGGTGGGGCTCGTCTGGTTTGTGAACCGATACGGCGATGCGCTGGTCCCGCGACTGCTCGAACAGCTGCCCCTGACCATGGGGCAGCACCATGTGCTGAGCATCTGATCCGTCCTCGCGTCCTGTGACACATACCGTCTCGGGCTCTCTCCCGTGGTTTCGCCGCCGCGCCGCACGCGCCCTCGGCGGGATGACTCTGGCGGGAGTGGCGGCGTTCCTCGTCGCCTTCGGCTATTTCTACCTGCAGTTCTCGCGCATCGTGGATGACCGCCTCGCCGGCGAACGCGACCGCGTCATCCCACGCGTCTTCGCGCGCCCGCTGCGGTTCCGAACAGGACAGGTGCTCAGTCCGAGCGATGCGGTGACCCGACTGAATGACGTCGGCTATGCCGAACGCCCCTCGGCGGACGGGCCTGGCGAATTCACTATCGACGGACGACGCCTGCGGTTCAGACCCCGGTCGGGTGATTTCGCCGGTCGCGCGGTCGTCATCGACTTCACCGCCCGGCCTGTGCCGCCGAAGGTGAGGCCCAGGACCCCGCCCCCACCATCGCCCCCTGACCGCATTGCCACCATCCGGATTGACGACGGGGCGGCCACCGAGGTGTCCCTCGACCCCCCTGCACTGACGTCGCTCATCACGGGCCCGCGCGAGCGACGCCGGCGCGTTGCCCTGGATGCCATGCCGCTGCACGTGCAACGCGCGGTCTTGGCCATCGAAGACCGTCGGTTCTACTACCATCCGGGTGTCGATCCGATCCGGATGGTGGGTGCGCTGATCACCAA
Organism: Vicinamibacterales bacterium; assembly: GCA_044238535.1. Classification (GTDB taxonomy): domain Bacteria; phylum Acidobacteriota; class Vicinamibacteria; order Vicinamibacterales; family UBA2999; genus VFZN01. Next base: position 261 of record JBIIDF010000022.1, on the reverse strand, counting down.
CCTCCGGGGCACGCGGGGCTACCTCGTCGGCGCCAGCACGATTACGCAGCAGTTATCCCGGAATTTCTTCCTGACGGAAGAGATGGCCGCCGAGATGGAATCGGGACAGCGGTCGCTGCGCCGGAAGGTCGTCGAGCAATTCGTCGCCCTCATCCTCGAGACCAAGGCCAGCAAGGATGACATCCTCGAACTCTACCTGAATGACGTCTACCTGGGCCATCGCGGGTCGTTTGCCATTCACGGGATGGCCGAGGCTTCGCG
>JBIIDF010000227.1:0-5142 GCA_044238535.1 Vicinamibacterales bacterium | reverse complement strand
CGTCGTTCGCACGAACGATATGCGTCGCGATTATGTGGAGCTCCGCGGGAAAGGTGCGCTGGTGCCTGGCGAGTATCAGTACACTCGAGGCTCCCGGATTACGGATTTGCTGAAGGCTGCCGGGGGTCTGGCTCCGGAAGCCTTTCTCGACCGGGCCGAACTGCGTCGCACGGGCACCGACCTGCGCGAAACCTACACCACGCTGAATCTCGGACTGGCGCAGAAGGGGGATCCCCAGCACAACGTGATCCTCGAGCCGTTGGATGCGTTGACCGTCTTCACCGTCGCCGACATCCGCGGCATGAACGGGACGGTCCAACTGTCGGGGCATGTGAAGCTGCCCGGGCAGGTTCGCCTGTCGGATGGAATGAAGCTCTCGGATCTGCTGTATTCCCGTGCTGGAGTGCAGGACACGGATTTCATGCGTGAGACCTACCTGCCCCGCGGCCAGATTGCGCGTGTCGTGGCCGGGTCCACGGCGCGCCAGCTCATCACCTTCGACCTCGGCAAACTGCTCGCTGGCGACGCCACGCAGGACCGCGTCCTGCAGGCCGACGATGAGGTGCGCATCTTCAATCGGGGTGAGATTGTTGGCACCGAGCGTGTCGTGACGTTGTCCGGCTACGCGAAGAAACAGGGCCCGCAGCCCCTGCTGGCCGGCATGCGGGTGAGTGACATCCTGAACGGTCCCGGCGGGTTTGAAGACCCGGACTTCCGCCGAGGCGCGTATCTCCCACGCCTCGATGTCGTGCGCCCGGTGGCCCGCGGGGACCGCATCGAGAAAGAGTTGCGCTCGGTGGACCTCGGAGCGTTACTCGGTGGCGACCGGACGCAGGATGTGATGCTGGAAAGCGGCGACGAAATCGTCGTCTATGCCGCGAAGGATTTCACCGAGCCGAAGTTTGCGGATATCGCCGGTGCGGTGAACAAGCCAGGCCGGTACGAACTGGCCGCCAATGTCACGCTGGCTGACTTAATCGTCCGCGCAGGCGGCCTCCAGGAGATGGCCGACCCCGGCACCGCAGACCTCTTCCGGGTGTCTGTCGGCGCCGATGGCCGAGCGGCGCTGGACACGCAGCAGATTCCGTTGACCGACCTGTCCTTGGCCCTGAGGAATCGTGACCGCGTGCTGATACGGTATCGACCGGGCTTTGAAGGGGCGCGGGTCGTCAACGTGCAGGGGCACGTGCAGTTCCCGGGTGAGTACGCCTTGTCCGCGGATGGACGCGTGGCCGACGTGATTCGGATGGCGGGAGGGCTCCGCGAGGGTGCCTTCCTCGAAGGAGCGTCCCTGATGCGCGGTACAGGCGACGCGGCGCGCCGAGTGGTGTTCAACCTCGAGCAGGCGTTGAATGCACGCTCATCGCCGGACAATCTGTTGATGTCTGACGGAGACCGACTGACGATTCCGCTGCAGGCCAGCACCGTCCGCGTGGAGGGGGCCGTGCGACGGCCCGTCACGATCGCATGGGCCGCCGGCAAGGGCCTCGGCTATTACCTCGACGCGGCTGGCAGGCTCACTGCCGATGCCGATCCGAACGGCATCACCATCGTGTCGCCCAACGGACGAGTGGCGGCGTCCCGGTTCCTGCGCGGCCCGGACATTCGACCGGGCAGCACCATTACTGTGGCCGCGCGTCCCTCGCCGTTCCGGCAACTGGCGGAGGCTGCCGTACAGGTCCCTGCCCCCACTCCACCAGCGGCCAGCGTTGTCCCCGCCGCGGCGAGCACCCCGAGCCAGGGTGCCGTGCAGAATCTCAGCGGTGCGTGTCCAACGCTCGCCTTTGACCTCGGTGCCATGCGTGTCGCGACCGTCGAGTCGACGACGTTTGTCGGCGTGACCTGCAACACGCTCCAGGCGGCAGACATTGTGGAAGTCAACGGCGTCCGTGTGTCAGACCGGGTGGTGGTAGCCATCGAAATCCGTAAGCGGTGAGCGCCGCCGATCGCCATCGGCTACAATGGCGGCCATGGCATCCATCCCCAACCTCTTCGATGCACGGGAGGTCGATGCGACCGTCGCTCGTCTGCGTGCCCTGACTCCGAACGTGGAACCCCGTTGGGGACGGATGAATGTCGGGCAGATGCTGGCGCACTGCCGGGTGGCCTATGCGATGGCACTGCGGGACGATTTCCCTCGCCCGAACCCCGTCCTGCGTCTCTTCCTGCGACTCGCCGTGAAGGGATTTGTGACCGGCCCCGCTCCCTACCGCAGGCATCTGCGGACGACGTCGGTCTTTCTGGTGTCACCGGACCAGGATTTCACCCGCGAACGCGACGGGCTCATCGCGGACCTCAGGGCCGTGTGTGCACGCGGGCGCGCGCACTTCGAAGGGCGACCGTCACCGAATTTCGGCCCACTCACGGCAGCGCAGTGGAACACGCTCCTGGCCAAGCACCTGATGCACCATCTCGAGCAGTTCGGGGCGTGATGCGGACCGCTCGCCATGGTCGGCCGGGGTAACATCGGGACCCGGGCAGGCCGCGTCTGAACGTCCCCTCAGGGCGCATGGTGTCCCGAGAATTCAGAGACATGCACCCTCCTGACTCTTCCGCACACGCCCCGGCGATGTCGCGGCGCCTGACAGCCTACAGTTTTGTGGGGTTGACCGGCCGACTCAGATGTCTGCTGTCGGGAATGGCGCTGGCCGAGGCCACCGACCGGCAGTTTTGCATGTATTGGCCGCGCACGACGCACTGCGGCGCATCATTTCATGACCTGTTCAGCAACGAGTGGCCGGTTGTCGACGTCGACGCCGCCGATGTGGCGTCACACCGGCGGCGATCGTTTGCCGCGGCGGGTCCGATCCCTGACTTGCGGACATCCAGTGATGTCCATCTGCACGTCACCAGCGGAACGTGGATGGTGCCGATGCGGGAGTCTGGAACGCCGGGCCCTCTGGCGCGCCGCTGCGGCGAGTTGTTCGATAGCCTGCAGCCGACGGAGGAGATTCGTGGCTTGGTGCACGACTTTGTTCGCCGACGTTTTCGGCCGACCATGGTCGGCGTGCATGTGCGGCGTGGCGATTTCGTCTCCGTCTACCCGAACATCGTCGATTCGATAGATCGCACGACGGCGGCTGTGGACCGGTATCTCGAGGAGGCACCATCTGCGGGTGTCCTGCTGTGCACCGATGACGGTGCCGAATTGCCCCAAGGTACCGTGGCACCCGCGTATGGCGTCGCCGCACATTTCGCCCGACGGTATGGGGACCGCCTGGTTCGATATTCGCCGCGCAGCCTGAATCGTGCGGAGCCCATAGCCGTGATCGACTCGCTCGTCGAGCTGCTGCTCCTGCGCCGCACGCACTGGTTCGTCGGGACTGGGGCGAGCGGGTATTCCGACTTCGTGGCATTTCGCCGTGCCACGCCCTCCGTGCTGGTGGACCATGGAACCGCGAGCCACGGCGTGAGCCGTCCAGGCAGATGGCAGCGAGGTCTCGACATGCTGAAGCGGCGGCTGTCCCCAGGTGGTGGACGTTAGGGCTGGTCGCGTTGCGCCGAGCACTCTCATCATCGGCAGAGCGACGGACGCTTGGAACTGTTTGGGGGGAAGAAGTGGTGGACCTGACCGGGATCGAACCGGTGACCTCCTGAATGCCATTCAGGCGCGCTCCCAGCTGCGCTACAGGCCCACATCCAGACTCACAAGTGTAACCCGTGCGCGCCTCTGGCGCAACCCGCACGGGCGACTCACGCAGAGGCAGCGCCGGACTGGCCCGGTGAGGCCACCACCAGCCAGCGCACCAGCGCCGTGGCGGCCTCCTGCGGCGTGGCGCCGTAGAACGGCATCAGCGCCGTGTGGATGCCCGCACGGCGCGCCAACTGTGCGCGCCAGCGACCAGGCGATACCGCCACCACATCAATGTGGTAGGTCCGACCATCCAGCGTGTGTTCAAACCGATACGTCGTCACAGATGTCATCTCGTTACGGGCCGCCCAGTGTGCCCCGTCTGACCTGTGACGCGCAAGCGAAGGAAGCGGTGACTGCACACGGAAATGCTTCGGGCAGGAAGATCCCTCGGAAAATCCCAGGACGATTTAAGATCGACACGTGCCGTTCACAGGCAATCCACCGCATTTCCACAGGATTTCCACACAGAGGTTTCGCCTGGTCTGTGTGCTGCTCGTGTGTGTGTGTGGCGCGGTGCCCTCTGCCGCGGCGCAGGACGGCGCTGCCGGCCTCTTCAGGGTGTTCCTGCGGGACGGACGCGTGCTGACGTCCTACGGCGAATGGGCGAGAGTCGACGGACGCGTCGTGTTTTCCATGCCGATTCGGCGTGGAGATCCCGGTGCCGATCTGCGCCTGATCACGGTGCCAGAGGCGCAGGTCGACTGGCCGCGTACTGAGCAGTACGCCGGTGGATTGCGCGCCGACCGGTATGCACGCACGCGGGGTGATGCCGACTTTGCCGAGGTGAGCAATGCGGTCGCCGTCGCCCTGAATTCGCTGGCCACGGTGACGGACCCGGTGGCTCGCCTGCAGCGGGTGGAATCGGCGCGGCAGCTTCTGCTCGACTGGCCCGGTGCCGCGTATGGGTATCGTGCGGTCGAGGTGCGCGAGATTCTGGGGCTGCTCGATGATGCCCTCGTCGACCTTCGTGCGGCGGCAGGACGACCGGCGTCGCAGCTGGCCCTGGTCGCACCGCCGTCGCTGCCTCCGAACGAGCCCCTGCTGCCTGAGCCGTCCGAGTCTGAGCTGGTGGAACAGTTGCTGACGGCCGCCGATGTCGCGCCCACGCCTGCGGAACGGTCGTCACTGTTGCAGACCGTTATCGGCCTCATCGACCAGGCCGCTGCGGCGCTACCGCAGGCCTGGGCCCTGCTGATGCGGCGCGAGGCCACAAGCCGTCTGGCCGAGGAGGCCGCCCTGGACGCGGCCTACACCGCGTTGCGGACGCGCACCCTGACGACCGCGGCGCGGCTCGGGGCGCGTGCCGACGTGCGTGGGCTCGAGCGGCTGCGCGGAGCCGTCCGAACGGCAGATGCCAGACTCGGTGCCAGGCGTGCCGACGACATGGCCGCGCTCGCGGATGCCGTCGAGCGACAGCTCGTGCAGGCTCAGCGGCTGCAACTGGCGCGCGACCAATGGGTGCTCCGCGAGCCGACCGTGCGACGGTATCGCACGGCCATGATGCCGGT
>JBIIDF010000226.1:0-5165 GCA_044238535.1 Vicinamibacterales bacterium | reverse complement strand
CAGCACACTGCCCTGCCCCAGCAGGCCCCGGCGATTGGTGTCGGGAATGGTCACCCGGCGGAACTCACTGCCCACCACGTTCGCAATGCCGTAGTGCTTCGCGAGGCGTTCGTTCACAAAGGTGTAGTCGGCCGTCAGCAGTTCGGTAATCGGACGGTCGTCACGGAGCAGGCTGGCGACGAACAGTTCCGTCTCACGCACCATGGCGTCGGACAGCGTCGTATCCCAGTGGGAATAGAAATGATGGTCCGGACGCACCTGCCGGACATCCTGCAAGCGCAGCCACTGCGAGGCAAACCGCGTCGCCAGCGCTTCGGCTCTCGGGTCGGCCAGCATGCGCCGCACCTGCCGGTCGAACACCGCCGGCTGGCTCAGCTGTCCGGCCTGTGCCGCCTTCAGGAGTTCGTCATCCGGAAGGGCGCCCCACAGGAAGAACGAGAGGCGCGACGCCAGGTCGCGGTCACTCACCCGGTAGGTCTGTCCCGTACGCAAGGTAGATGGCACCTGCTCCATACGCAGCAGGAATCGGGGGCTGGCCAGAATCGCCTGCACGGCCAGACGGACGCCGCCTTCGAAGTCGCTGGCCGTCCGGCCGCGGTCGTAGAACGCCATCAGCGCCGTGAAGTCCTCGGTCCCCACGGGGCCGCGATACGCGCGCGTGGCGAGTTGCCGGACAATGCGCTCGGCGCAGGGGCGTTCTTCGGTGGCCTGCGTCGGCCGGCAGGTGAAGATGAGGCGCCGGCTACGCGTATCGGACACACCCGTGACGCGCGTGGGCCCCGTGATGGAAAAATCGCGGATGTGCGGCAGCGCCGTCGTGCCGAAGACCTCACCGATGTTCGTGTCAGCGAGCGTGTGCTCGATGGGCATCATCAGGTCGTCGACCGGCCCGTCGAACCGCGAGACAAAGGCGGCCGAGACACGCTGCGGACCCGCCTGCACATGCACCGGTGGCGCCGTGATGTTGAGGCCGTTCGGGTCCTGCTCGTTCATCCGGGGATTGATGTCGATGAGCCCCACACGCTCGCCGTTGATCGACAGGTCAATCTGCTCGCCGGCATAGGGCCCCCCAAACAGGTCACCTGTCGGTCCCGAGTGCAGCAGAATCTTGAAGACGTACTCGCCGTCGGCCGGGAACACATGCACGAACGACACGCCACCGCGCGTGCCGAGCGGTGCGCCCTCCACGTGGCGCATCTGCGAGGCTGTGCGCGGCACCTTCACCGTGGTGGTGCTTGCCGAGGCCTGCCGGTCGCCGATGGCCAGCCGGCTGATCTGGCTCGCGGCCCGCAGGTAACCTTCCATGAGCGCGGTGGAAATGACCTGGGAGTCGGCCACGTTGTCGAAGCCGTCGCTGATGGTGTCGGCCGGAAGGAAGGCGGTGATATCGACGTCGATGCCCAGCATGTCGCGCACCGCGCGCTGATACTCGGCGCGGTTCAGTCGCTGCGAGGGACGCGCACCGGGATTCACTCGCACCGCCGCAGCCCGGTCCACCCGCTGCTCGAACGCGGTCGTCAGCGACTCGATCACGGCGGGCTCGGGACGCCGGGCGTTGGCCGGCGGCATCATGCCCGCGCGGAGCTTGCGGATCATTTTCTCCGCCAGCGCCGGGTTGTCCAGCAGACGGGCGGCATCGAAGGCGGCGAGCGACAGCCCGCCCGCCTTGGCCCGGTCGTTATGACACGTGGCGCAGTACTGCTTCACCAGCTGCGTCTGCCCCTCGACACTGAGGCCCGCAGCGACAGGGGCCGTCGCATGCGCGGGTAGCGGGGCCACCGGTCGCGCCTGCGCTGAACGCGATGCGCCGGTTGGGGACATGGACGGGGTGGTCGGCGCCTGCGCCAGACGCCCCTGTACGGTCAGCGCCCCCCCACCGATAACGAGTGCACTCAGCAGTCCTGCCAGTCGCCGCATGCCACACCCTCTGCCGATAACGGTCCTGCCTCAGCAGGACACACACTTGTGATTGTTGACCGCGCCGAGGCTCTCAAGCAGCTTGAGCGCTTCGGGGAATGGCTGGGTGCGCTGCACGGGACCATTGGCCATGTCGGCCGTCGTCTGGCCCTCGCGGTTCACCCGCTTGACGTCGGCCCCTTTCGAGACCAGATACTCGATCATCGCCACATCGCCTCGCGCCGCGGCATTGTGCAGTGGCGTGTTGCCTTCGTGGTCGACCGCGTTCACATCCGCGCCCGTCCGCTCGACGAGGAACGTGACCGTCGCCAGTAGGCCCGATGGCGCATAGCGGTGCGAGTTGGCCGCAAACCCTTCCGCGTAGCCCGCGCCGGTCGCCGCATGCAGGGGCGTCACGCCAGGACCGCCGACGGGCACCGGGGGAAGTCCCGAGACATCCTTGACATTGAAACGGTCGCCGTCGCCGGTGGGCGGACGACCCGCAGGCTTGGTCGTCGGGATCAGCGGGTCGGCCCCGGCCGCCAGCAGCAACTCCATGGCCTCGAGGTCACCGCCGTACGCCGCGCGCCAGAACGGCGTCGCCCCGACTTCATCAATCCCGGCGAGGTCGAAGTTGTAGCCCGAGTACCAAATCTTCCGCGCGAGCCGGCGATTCGGGTCGGCACCGCGGGCCAGCAGCCGCTTCATGAACTCGACATGCGTGACCGACTGCTGCAGATAGGCGCGCGGCTGCGGATAGTTCGCCTTCGGTGCCCACTGCACATTCAGCGTGCCGTACAGCGGCGCCAGACCATTGTCGGTGGCCAGGTTCGGGTCGGCCCCGTGGTCGAGGAGATACACACCCACGTCGAAGTGCCCGTTGACCGTCGCCACGACGAGCGCCGTCGACTGGTCACCGGGGTTCCGCTGATTCACATCGGCCCCGGCCTCGACCAGCGCCTTGACTGTGTCCAGGAAGCCCTGCCGCGCCGCGACCTGCAGCGGGGTGATGCCACCGGTGCTGCCCACCAGTTCGTTGTAGCGATACTGCCGAGTCACGCCGGCCACGTCCACAGGACGATTGCCATCCGTGGGAGCGCCGCCCGTGCCGCGGCGACCCCCGCCGAACCCGCCCATCGAGAGCTTGTTGAGGTCGGTGACCTTCGAGGTCGCGGCCTTGTCGGCTCCGCGCGCCAGCAGCAGCTTCACCACCTCGGTACGGTTGTTGGCCGCCGCGAACATGAGCGGGGTCTGCTCCATCGCCGACTCGCGCGCATTCACGCGTGCGCCGCCTTCCACCAGCATCGTCACCGTGCGGGTATCGCCCGACTGTGCCGCGAACATCAGCGGCGTCGTGCCGGTGGTGGAGGCGGCCTCGACCTCGGCTCCGCCCGCCAGCAGGGCGGCCACCGCCGCGCTGTGGCCGGCCTGCGCCGCCATCATGAGCGGGGTATACGACCCGAGACGGGTCGTCGCCCGGACATTCGCCCCGGCCGACACCAGCATCTGCACCAGTTCGGCATCGCCACTGCGGGCCGCCCAGTGCAGCGCGGTCGTCCCGTCACCTTCCGCCGCGTTCACATCGGCGCCAGACTTCAGCAGCGTGCGGACGGCCTCGCGGTCGCCACGGCGAGCCGCATCGGTGACCGTCGATGCCTGCGCGAGCACGAGAACATTGAGGCACAGCGCGCCCAGCAGACCCGCGCCGGCATGCACGAGCCAACGACGCACGAGCGGTGATGTGGAGGTCACGGATTAACCTCGGGCGGCGACCGTCGTGTCGCCGGCATGGTTCAGGTTCATCGCGTCGGTGCTGTCACCGAAGCCGCGCATGTCTTCGAGCCCGAGGACATGCAGCATCGACAGCATCGCATTGGCCATCGGCGTGCCGTCGGCGGCCTTGATGTGCAGGTTGCCTTTCAGCTTGCCGCCGGCGTGCCCCGCAAGGAACAGCGGGCAGCGCTTGTGGTTGTGCACGTTCGAGTTGCCCATCGGCGACCCGTAGATGATGAGCGTGTTCTCGAGCAGATTCCGGTCGCCGTCCGGGGTCTTCTTCAGCTTGTCGAGGAAGTACGGCAGCAGGCTCAGGTGATACCGGTTGATCTTCGCGAAATCGAGGATGCGGTCTTCCCGCTCGCCGTGGTGGGACGCCGGGTGGAACCCGGTCTTCACGCCGCTGTCGGGATACACACGGCTCGACCCGTCGCGGCCGAGCTTGAACGAGAACACCCGGGTGATGTCCGACGCAAACGCCACCGCCTGCAGGTCGAACATGAGCTTCACATGCTCTTCAAACGAATCGGGCACGCCCATCGGCGCCATCGGCAGCTCGCGGGCGTCGCCCGTGCTGTTCTGGGCCTCGACCCGCTGAATGCGTCGCTCGATCTCACGCACGTCGTCCAGGTATTCGGACAGCCGGGCCCGATCCATCGGCCCGAGAGACCGCTTCAGCTGCGCCACTTCGGCGGTCACCCAGTCGAGAATGCTGCGGTCGGCCCGGCGGCGGGCGGCACGATCTTCCGGCGTGGCGCCCACACCGAACAGCATGTCGAACGCGGCGCGCGGGTCGCGCACCATGGGCAGCGGCTCGCTGGCCGATGCCCAGCTGACCGTGTCGGTATACACACAGGCATAGCCGTAGGCACAGCCACCCGCCTGGTCGACATTCTCGATGCACAGCTGCATGGAGGGAATCGGGGTGTCCTGCCCGAACTTCTGCGCATAGAGCTGATCGAGCGACGTGGCGACGCGCACATCGCTGCCCTGCGTCTGGTGCGGGTGGGCCTGCGTGAGGAACACCGCGCTCGACCGGAAGTGGTCACCACCGATTTCCGGCGGTGTGAAGGCTTCGGCGTTGCGGACGTCCGTGTTGCTGATGATGGTCAGCGCATCGCGGAACGGCTCGAGCGGCGCCAGACTGCTCGGGCTCAGATCGAAGGCCGACCCGGTCGCCTCCGGCGACCACAGATGCTTCTGCGCGCCGATGGTGGTCGCCCCGGCCGATCCGTGCACCATCTCGATGGCGGCCAGCCTCACCTTCCCGGCGGCCGTGCGGGCCAGCGCCGTCCCGGCCGGAATCATCGCCTCGAGCAGCGGCAGCGACAGCGAGACGCCCACGCCCTTGAGCGCGGTGCGGCGTGACAGGTGCTTTTTCGTCAGATACATGAGCGGGCTCCTTCGTTCACTCGTCACGACCCGCCGTCAGCGGGCCACCTCGGTCGTCGACTCGGCTTCAAGGCGTCCCATCTGGAACGCCGGACTCTTCACTA
>JBIIDF010000020.1:0-17802 GCA_044238535.1 Vicinamibacterales bacterium | reverse complement strand
TCGACTACGTGATGGCCGACACCGATTACGACGAAGCCCTCGCCGGCCCGTTGGCGCGGCACGGCACGCTCGAGTGCCAGCGCCCGGCGGAGCGGGAGCTGCGTCAGACGCTCGCCCCCCTCGTCGCCGCAGGCCGCCTCCACGAACATCCGCACGAGGGCTGGCTCACGACCCGCGCACACTTCGAGGCCAGTCACAACGGGCCGCCCTATCGGATGGATGCGTTCTATCGCCATGTGCGCCGGGCGACAGGCATCCTCATGGACGGGGCGAAGCCCGCGGGCGGCAAGTGGTCGTTCGACGCCGAGAACCGCAAGGCATGGAAGGGCACGCCGCCGGCGCCCGAGCCTCCGACGTTTGTCCCCGATGACGTCACGGAAGAAGTGGGGCAGCTTGTGCGCGATCGGTTTGCCGATCATCCCGGCCGCCTCGACCTCGCACACCTGCCGGCGACGGAGGCCGATGCGGCGCAACTCTGGCAGTGGGCCCGGCAGTCGTGTCTGCCGCAGTTCGGTCCCTATGAAGACGCCATGTCGGTGCGGTCGCGCGGCCTGTTTCATACGCGTATGGCACCGCTGCTCAACCTGCAGCGCGTGCTGCCGCTGACCGTGGTGAAAGACGTCGAAGCCCTGCCGATTTCTCTGCAGAGTCGGGAAGGATTCATCCGGCAGATTCTCGGGTGGCGCGAGTTTGTCAGGCACGTGCACGAGGTGACCGACGGTTGCCGCACCGGCATCGGGTCCGAGGCCATCGCCGGCACCACGCCGCTGCCCGCGGCCTACTGGGGCGCCTCGTCAGGTCTGACGTGCCTCGACCGTGTGGTCGCTGATGTGTGGGACGAAGGCTGGAGCCATCACATCACGCGGCTGATGGTGCTCGCCAATCTGGCGTCGCTGCTTGAGATTTCGCCGCGCGAACTGACCGACTGGTTCTGGGTCGCGTTCATCGACGCGTTCGACTGGGTGGTCGAGCCGAATGTGCTCGGGATGGGTACGTATGCGCTGGGGCAGATGATGACCACCAAGCCCTACATCTCGGGGGCCGCCTACATCGATCGCATGAGCGATTACTGCGGGCACTGCGCGTTTGATCCGAAGACGACCTGCCCGGTGACGCCGCTGTACTGGGCCTATCTCGCCCGGCACCGCGAGGCCCTGCGCGACAACATCCGCGTCGCCATGCCCCTGCGGTCGCTCGACAAGCGCGCCGACGCCCGGCGTCAGGCCGATGCGCGGGTGTTTGCCCTGGTGTCAGCGGCCCTCACCGAGGGACGACCGGTGCAGCCCGCCGACGTGAGCCGGGCCCTCGCCGACTAGCGGCGAGGGGGCCAGGGCACAAACGCCGACGTCGTGGCGATGTAGCGGGCGTAATCGGGGCGCCGGTCGGTGATGTCGCGTTCGAGCAGGGTGACGCCCGAGACGCGCATCAGCAGGAACGTCATCGCGGCGGGGCCCACCAGCGTCATCCATCCGCCCGGGGCCGCGAGCGCCAGTGCCCCGAATCCCCACCAGACCACGGCGTCACCGAAGTAGTTGGGGTGACGGGAATAGCGCCAGAGGCCGCGGTCGAGGACGCGCCCGCGATTGGCCGGGTTGGCGCGGAAGCTGGTGAGCTGCCAGTCGGCGACGGTCTCGCACGCGAGGCCGGCCAGGACCAGCGCGATCCCGAATACGTCCGTCGGTGCGGGAAAGGCGGCGCCGCTCGTGAGGGCGGCATGCACGGGCCAGCCGACGCCCCACGCGATGACGGACTGAAGGACGAACACCTGCAGATAGCTGCGCCACCACCAGCGACGGCCGTGCTGTGCGCGCCAGGCCGCATAGCGCGGATCTTCGCCATGCCCGATGTTCCGGCGACCCAGATGCAGGGCCAGGCGTGCCGCCCACACCGCAACCAGCCCCGTTGTCGTCAGCGCGCGAGGCGTGATCGTCTCGAGGGACTGCAGCGTCACAAGGGCCGCCAGCAGGAAGGCCGGCCCCCAGCAGATGTCCACGATCGACGCGTCGCGCAGTGCGAGCGACAGCAGCCACAGCAGCGTGAAGGCCGCGAGCAGGGCCAGCAGCGTCGCGGTCATCGGGCGCTACCTGACGGGATAGGTCGCCGCCAGCCACGCCACCAGCGCGGACTTGTCGGCCTCGTCCACCTTCGCGCCCCAGCGCATCATCTTCTCGACCTCGCGGGTCCATCCGGTCGTCGTCAGACGCTGGCCCTCGGTGAGGTCGCGGCCGTGGCAGCTGAGGCAACTGCGCGTGAAGACGGCCTCGCCTGCCGCAGCCGTCGCCGAGGACGCCGACGCGACAGTCGTCCCAGAGGCGGTCACTGGTGCCGCGGAGGGCCGCACGCCGAAGTGCGCGGCGAGATACGCCACCAGCGGCGCCTTCTCGGCGTCGGTGACACGCGCGCCCCATCGCACCATCTTCTCGACCTCGCGTGTCCAGCCGGTCGTCGTGAGGCGCTGCCCCTGAATCAGATCGTCGCCGTGACACGACAGGCACCGTGATTGCACCAGCTCGAGCCCGGCTCCCTGCGGCAGCGCCGGCAGCCCCTGCGCCCCGGTGCGCCCGGCGAGCAGGACGAGGGCCGCGGTGGCCAGCAGCGTTCTCGTCAGCGCGCGTGTGGAGGCCGTCATCGTGACGCCCCCACCTGCACGCGCACGCTGTCGTACTGATTCCAGAGATAGCCCGACGGATTCCAGTGCGAGACCGCCGGCTGTGTCACACCCCGGCTGTCGGTGGCGCGCGACAGAATGAGGTGCGAGCCGACCGGCAGTGCCGGCGCGGCATACTCGAACCGTCGCCACGAATAGCGTGCCTGTTCTCCGGTGAGGGTCGCTCGGGTCCACGTGGCACCGCTGTCGAGCGAGACGTCGACATGGGCGATGTCGTCCTCGCCCGCCCAGGCAAACCCCGTGACAGTGAACGGTGACGCGGGCAGTGCCGCTCCTTCCAGCGGGGCCGTGATGAGCGATTTGACGACGAGACCCGTGAGTGGGGCCATGTCGCGGGCATCCACGGCTTCACCCGGCGAGACGCGACGGGTCGGATACCGATAGCCCGTCGCCACCCAGAAACTGTCAGAGGAGGCCTCGGCCACGGTGAGGCGGGTCAGCCACTTGATGGCGTACGCCCCCTCCCAGCCGGGAATGATGGCACGCAGCGGCGCACCGTGCACGGCGGGAATCGGCTGGCCATTCATCGAGAGGGCAATCAGCGTGTCCTCGTGCATGGCCTTCGCCATGGGCACCTGGCGCACGAACGCGGGCATGGTGCCCAGCGGACGGTCAGCGCCTTCCATGTGGACAAAGGCCGCGTTCGGACCGACAACGGCCCGGGCGAGAATGTCGCGCAGGCGCACGCCGGTCCAGCGCGCCGTGCCGACGGCACCCTTCTTCCACTGCAGTCCCGCCACGGGCGGGTCGAAAAACGCGCGCCCGTTGCCGGCGCATTCGAGCGTCACGGTGACGGTGTGCTGCGGCAGCGCCCGGAGGTCGGCCACCGACAGGGACAGCGGCGTCGACACCAGCCCGTTCACGGTGAGTGCCCACGTCGCCACGTCGAGGGAGGCGGGCACCGGCAGGTGCGACCGCACATAGAAGTGGTCGATGGGCGTGATGAAGTCGTTCAGCAGTGCCACCGGCGTCTCATAGTCGGGAGGCCGTGCCGACAGTCGCGTCAGTCGTGCCTTGCCCCACGGATCGGCAGGTATAGCAGCCGGGGCCTGCTGGGCCCAGGCGGGCACGGTCGTCAGGGCCGCACCGGCAGCGGCCGCGCGGGCGGCCTGCGCAATCAGCTCACGTCGTGTCATGTGGGCATTGTAGCCAAGTAGCATGGTCTCTGATGGCAGCCGCGCCGATGGTCACGAGATTTGCCCCCGCCCCGACGGGCTACTTGCATCTGGGGCATGTGGTCAATGCGCTATACGTGTGGACGGCCGCGGCGCGCGCGGGCGGCGAGGTCAGGCTCAGAATTGAAGACCACGACCGCCAGCGCAGCCGGCCCGAGTACGACGCGGCCCTGCTGGAGGATCTGGCGTGGCTCGGGTGTGTGCCGCAGGGCGAGGTGATACGTCAGCACGAGCGCGACGACATCTACCGCGAGGCCGTCGCCAGGCTGCATCGCGACGGTCGGGTGTATGGATGCCGCTGCACCCGGGCCGACCTCGAGCGGGTGCCGGCGGGATACGACGGCGAGCGCCGCTACCCGGGTACGTGCCGCGCTCTCGGCCTTCCCCTCGACGACACCTGTGGCTGGCGCGTCAGAATCGATGATGTGGCCGAGTCCTTTGTCGACGGATTGTGCGGTCCGCAGGTGCAGTGGCCGGCGCAGCAGTGCGGCGATCTGCTGATTCGCGACCGCCTGGGCAACTGGACATATCAGTACGCGGTGACGGTCGACGACCTCCAGCAGCAGGTGACCGACATCATCCGCGGCATCGACCTGCTGGCCTCCACGGGGCGCCAGTTCCAGCTCGCGCGGCTGCTGGGCCGACCCGAGTCACCGCGCGTGATGCACCATCCTCTGGTGATGAAGTCGGCGACGGCCAAGCTCAGCAAGTCTGACCGCGCTACAGGCATCCGCGACCTGCGCGCGGCCGGATGGTCTGCTCCTGAGGTGCTGGCGCACGCGCGAACCCTGGCCGGGCCCGCCTTCACCGACTGGCTGGCACGCGGATCGGGCATAGAGACACTCCGCGACTAGTACGGCCCGCTGGTCTGCGCGTGAGGGACGGGCGCGGGCGCGCGGGGGCGCCGGTGCCTGCCGTCACTCCCGCGGTCCGGTCCGCTGACGCCGCAGCACCTGTCCGGGGCGGGCCTCGAGCTGGGCCCCGTCCCGCACGACCGGCACGCCGTTCACCAGCACGTGGGCCATGCCGGTCGGATACTGGTGAGGCTCGGCGTATGTCGCGCGGTCGCCGACGGTCTTCGGATCGAAGACCACCACGTCTGCGGCGAGGCCCTCTGCCAGTCGGCCGCGATCGGCAAAGCCAAACTGCGCGGCTGGCAGCGACGTCATCTTCCTGATGGCTTCTTCGAGGGAAATCACGCGCTCGTCGCGCACATACCGGCCCAGCACCCGCACCGCGTTGCCATAGCCACGCGGATGCGGCACGCCTTCGCCGAACACGTTCAGGCCAGAGTCAGACGCCACGGCCACCATCGGGTGCCGCAGGATGCGCGTGAGGTCATCGTCTGACATGAAGTGATAGACCATCGACGCGCCGCCGGCCCGCAGCATGCGCCGCATCAGTTCCTGCTGCGACGCGAGGTCACCGTTCCCGAGCACCTTCTGGGCCGCCTGTGGCATGGTGAGACCGTTGAGGGCACGGTCGGTGCGGTATTCGGCGATGCGGGCAAACGCATAGTCCTCAAGCCCGCGCTCGCGAATCAGTTCACGCATCTCGGCCTTGATCTTCTGCCACGTGGCTTCGTCATTCAGCCGCACCGTGAGGGACTCCTGCCCGCCCTCGAGCACCCATGAGGGAAAGCGGATGCCGAGCGTTGAACTAGCGGCGTCGTAGAGATACTGGTCGGCCAGCACCGTCAGGCCCCGGGCCCGCGCTGCATCGATCATGTCGAGGGCTCGCGCGCTCGCGCCCCAGCGGCTTGGCGCGTCCACTTTCAGGTGGGAAATCTGCAGGGGCAGCCGCGCCTGCTCGGCGATGTCGATGGCCTCGGCCACGGCGGCTTCGAGCGTCGTGCCTTCATTACGCATGTGGGTGGCATACACCCCGCCCCGCTGACCGGCTACGCGCGCGAGCGCGGCAATCTCGGCCGTGGCCGCATAGGTGCCCGGCACATACTGCAGCCCCGACGACAGGCCCACGGCACCAGCGTCCATTGCGCGAGCCACAAGCGTTTCCATCTGCCGCAGCTCGTCGGGGGTGGCCTGGCGGTTGGCCGTGCCCATCACCGCGCGGCGCACGGTGTTGTGACCGATCAGCGTGGCGTAGTTTATCGCCGGCCTGGCCCCGTCGGTCGTGCGGAACGCCGCCGCCACGTCGTCGGCCGACCCGCCGCAGTTGCCGGCGATGACCGTGGTGACGCCCATGCGTACGAAGTGGGGAATGGCCGGCTGGCTGGCAATCTCGTCGACATGGGTGTGCACGTCGATAAAGCCGGGCGCGACCACCAGCCCGCGGGCGTCGAGGGTCTGCGGGGCCGTGGCTCCGGTGAGCGGCCCCACGGCCGCGATACGACCGTTCCGGATACCTACGGAGGCCACGCGGCCTGGCTGGCCCGAGCCATCGACGACCAGGCCGTTCCTGATGAGCAGGTCGAATGCGGGCGCCGGCTGGGCGTGCGGAGTACTGGTGGCCGACATGATCGCGGCCGCCACCGCGATCGCCAGCCCAGATGCGGACAGCAGGCGAGTCACGTTGCCCATTCTAGCGAGTGTCGCAGTATTCTGTGGTCGCCCCATGTCCAAGCCTGTCATCACGCATCGCCTCGAAATCGGTGTCGCGGAGCCAGACGTCGACACCTCTGACCTGTCCGTACTCTGGCGCGCCTTCTACGGCAGCGCCCCGCCGTCGGTGCCAGCGCCGACGGCCGTGCGTGAGGCGAGCCTCACGTTCACCCGCGGCGGGCACGATGTCTTCAAGGACCGGCCGATCTTCATCTACGTCGATGGCGAGCTCTGGGGGCGGCTGCGGCACGAGCAGCAGCTGTCGCGGGCCATTGCGCCGGGGCGTCACAGCGTGCGCGTCTTCAATACGCTGTTCTCACGGACGATGGATGTCGACGTGACGCCGGGGGAGCAGGTCCGCCTGCGCTGCGGCAACGGCTTTCCGAAAGCCGGCTGGCTGCTGATGATGTTCCTGCACGTGACCTACCTGCACGTGCACCTCGAGCGCGAACCCCCGACGGCATGACCGCACGCCTCACGCTGATGCGCGACCACGGGCAGGACGTGCAGGACCGCATCGTCCATCTCTGGCTCGACGAGGAACCCCTGGGCCCCATGCGCTACGGCGAGACCCTCAGCCGGCCCCTCACCCCGGGCACGCATTCGCTGCGCGCCTGGAACACGCTCTTCACCACGCGCTACACCTTCGAGGCGGCACCGGGCGAAGACGTGCGGCTGCAGGTCGTGCACGGCATGACGGGCGGCGCACGCCTGATGGTGCTGATGCTCGGGGTGGCCTATCTCAGGGTATCCTTCCAGCCACTGCCCTCCAGGCGGGTGACCGAGGCAAGCGAGGCAATGGCATGAGGCGTGTGACGCTGGTGGTGTTCGCCACCCTGTTGACAGTGGCAAGCGTGGCGGTGCTGGCACAGCGACACGTCACCAATCCCAAACCCGAGCCGTACCTGAAACAGCTCTTTCCCGAGGCCGTGGCGTTCTCGCCTCTCGAGGGCACCCCGCTGCATTACAAGGCCTACGGCGTCGATCCAGCGAAGAACCCCGGCACCAGGCCCATCGGCTATGCCTTCTGGACCACCGACGTCACTCCGAAGGAGTACGGCTACCACGGCCCCATCTTCTTCATCGTCGGGCTGAATCTGCAGGGGCGCATCACAGGCGCCCTCCTCGACTTCGACACCGAGCCCTATGGGTATTTTTCGATTCAGCCGAAGAAGTTCGGGGCGCAGTTCATCGGGAAAAGCGTGCGCGATCCGTTCCGGGTGGGCGAGGACGTCGACGCCGTGTCGCGCGCATCGATCAGTGTGGCCAGCGCCACCCGCGCCATCCGCGACGGCAGCCGCATCATGGCCCGGCAGTTCCTGAATCCGGCGGACGTGAAGTGACCTGGCAGCCCGAGGCCGACCCGTGGGGCTTTGAGGCCGAGCCCGTCGACACGTGGGCGGACGTCATCACCGCCCAGGCGCCAGACCTGGCAATCATGGTGGCGTTCTTCGCGCTGGCGCTCTTCAGCTTTCATCGCAAAAGCGTGCGCCTCAAGTATGTGACCCTCGCCGCCGCCGTGCTGCTGCTCGGCGTGCGCAGCAGCTTTCTGCTGTCGATCGTCAACGTGTTCGGGGTGTTCCAGGGCGAGCTGCCCGTCTTCCGCCACAACCTGGCGTGGTATGTCTTCGCCGGTGGCACGCTGCTGACGACGCTGTTGTTCGGTCGGTTCTACTGTGGGCGCGTGTGCGCCTACGGCGCGTTCACGCAGCTGATGGACGCCGTACTGCCCGCGAAGTGGCGCATCGAGATTCCTCACCGCATCGAGCGCCGCGCCGTTTACATCAAGTTCGGTGTCCTCGCGGCGGTGATGGGCTATCTGCTGGTCACCCGCGACATGGGCATTTACCGCTATGTCGAACCGTTCTGGATGTTCGGGGGCTTTGGCACCCCGGTCATGTGGACAGGCCTGGCGCTACTGGTCGGTGTCACCGTATTCGTGCGCAACGCGTACTGCCGGTTCCTGTGCCCGCTCGGGGCGACGCTTGGCCTGCTCTCGGCAGTGACGGTGTTTCCGATCAAGCGGTGGAGCGAGTGCTCGACGTGCCGCATCTGCCAGAAGACCTGCGAGTGGGGCGCCATTGACGAGGGCCGCATCATCCGTACCGAGTGCGTGCGCTGCGACGATTGCGAGCGACTCTACGACGACCACGCCAAGTGCCCGCACTGGCGCATCCTCGACTACAAGGCCAGCGGCGGGCGCAAGGTGCTGCCGCTGCGGCCGGTCACCTAGCCGTCGCGTCGGTGGAAGGCCGGTGCTGCACCTGCAGCCGGTCGCGCAGCCGCGACGACACGCGCAGGTCGCCGGTGGCCGTCACAATCACGGCGCCCACGTCTGGCAGCGACTCGGCCAGCGCCATTCCGGTGTCGGGCCCCATGATGAATACGCCGGTCGACAGCCAGTCGGCGTCGACCGCGCGCCGCGCCACAATCGTCACGCTGCGCACGCCGCTGGCCGGCCAGCCTGTGTCAGGATCGAGAAGGTGGTGATAGCGCACACCATCACGCTCGAAGAACCGCTCATAGTCGCCTGAGGTCGATACGGTTTCGTTCTCGACGGCCAGGGTGGCAAACGAGTCGTCCGGGGTGCCGCGCGGATCCTGAATGCCCACTCGCCATGCCCGTGTGCCGTTCCGTCCGGATGCATAGAGGTCGCCGCCGCCCTGAATGAGGAAGTCGGGGAAGCCGCGCCCGCGCAGCAGCGCTGCCACGCGATCGACCGCATAACCCTTGCCGATGCCGCCCAGATGCACGCGCACCCCTGCCGTATCGATTGACGCCTGGTGCCGCACCTCGTCCACGTGCAGCCGCGTATAGTCGATGAAGGGCAGGCGCGCCGCGATGGCCTCCGCCGAGGGCACACGGTTGTTTTGATCGTGATCGAACCGCCACACGTCAGACAGCGCCCCGAACGTCACGTCGAACTTGCCGCCCGTGGCCCGACCCGCTTCCTGCGCAATGACGAGGAGCCGCGCAGTGTCTGCCGAGACGTCGACCGGCATTCCCGATCCCGCCGCCGCGTTGAGCCGGCTGATGTCACTGGAAGCACGCCACACCGTCAACAGGGCCTCCAGCCGCTGCACCTCGTCAAACGCCTCGCCGATGGCGGCTGACGCCTCGGTACGCCGCGAGGTTGCCACCGCGATGCGCAGCGACGACCCCATGGCCATGCGTGTCTCGTCGACCAGGTCGACCTGCGGAGGCTCACCCCAGCAGGCCCCCGCGCAGAGGGCCGCGACCACCGCGACCAGCACACCGATTGGCCGGGCCCGGTGCATCGGCCGAGTGGCCCGCTGTGTCACGCGTGACGCGCCTCAGGCCCAGCGGAATCCGTGGCGGGTCAGCGGCAGCGAACGCACGCGCGTGCCCGTGATCGTGAACAGCGCGTTGCACACCGCCGGCAGTACCGGCGGAAGCGCCGGTTCGCCGAGCCCCGTCGGCGGGTGGTCGGTGCGGAGGAAGTGCACGTCGATCGTGGCCGGCGCCTGACGCATGCGCATCAGCGGGAACTGCGTGAAGTTGCTCTCGACCGTGCGCCCGCCCTCGATCGTGATCTCCTGCGCCATCAGCTCGGCCAGCCCGTCGATGACCGCCCCCTGCACCTGGTTCTCGGCCATGCTGGGGTTCACGATCTGCCGGCCGACGTCGCCGACGACCCACACCTGGTGCACGGTTACCGCCTTCTCAGCCGTGACGCTGACCTCGGCCACCTCGGCAAAGTAGCCGCGATGGCTGTAGTGGAAGGCCACGCCGAGGGCGGTGCCCTTCGGCGTCTGGCGTCCCCAGCCCGAGCGCGACACCACGGCGTCGAGCACGCCGCGCATCCGCGCCGCCGAAAATCCGTCAGCCGGCGCGCCCGGCACGGGCGGCTGTGCGGCCTCGAGCAGCCGACGCCGGAAGGTGACCGGATCGGTCTTTGCGGCATGCGCCAGTTCGTCGATGAAGCTCTGATACACCCAGGCCACGGCATTGCTGCGCGGCGCGCGCAGCGCACCCGTCGGCACGCCGAGCGGAATCAGCGATGCGTGAATCGCAAAGTTCGGCACAAACCCAGAGGGAAACTCGGTGGGCGGAATGTTCGCCGAGGGAGCGAAGGCATTGGGCTGCCCGGCCGGCGGTTGCATCGGGCCATAGCTGACAAAGTGCCCGTGCCACGCGGTCACCTCTCCTGCGGCATCGACGCCCCCGCGCAGGCGGTGGAATCCGCCCGGACGGTAGAAGTCGTGCTGCATGTCGTCCTCGCGCGTCCACAGCAGCTTGATCGGCGTCCCCGGCAGCTCTCGCGCGAGCCACGCCGCCTCCACCACATAGTCGTTCGTGAGGCGGCGCCCGAATCCACCTCCGGCCTGCACGAGATGCATCGTGATCTGGTCGGCGCGCAGGCCCAGCGTCTGCATCACCTGGTCGCGTCCCCGCTGCGGCGTCTGGCTCGGGGCCCACAGTTCCAGGTGCCCGTCACGGAAGTGCGCTGCGCAGTTCTGCGGTTCCAGCGGGGCGTGCGCGATGAACGGATACCTGTAGGTCGCCTCGACACGCGTGGCCGCGGCCGCCATCGCGGCGTCGCAGTTGCCGCGCTCGGTGATCGCAAAGGCCGGCGGCTGGGCAAACAGCTGCTCGGCCTTCGCAGCAAACCCCGTGCTGCTCTGCGCCGCCGTCGGCCCATCGTCCCAGGTGACCTCGAGCTTGCGCCGCGCACTCTGAGCCTGCCACCAGCTGTCGGCCACGATGGCCACACCACCCATCAGCCCCGTCAGGTCGCTTCCGCCTTTGGCAATCAGCACATGGCGCACGCCAGGCTCGCGGCGGATGACCTCGATGTTGGCCGTCTTCACCTGCCCGCCGAACACCGGCGACTTGTGAAACACCGCAAACAGCATGCCCGGCAGCGTGAAATCGATCGAGTAGATCGGGCGTCCCGTGACCATCGCCGCCACATCGACGCCGCGCACCGGGGTGCCGACGATGCGATAGTCCGTCGGGTCCTTGAGCGCGACGGTGGCGAGATCCGGGGCAGGCAGTGTCGAGGCCTTCGCCGCCAGCGCGCCATACGCGAGGGTGCGTCCCGTCGGCCGATGCGTCACTCGTCCCGACGCCGCCTCGCACTCGGCTGAGGGCACTGCCCACGTGGCCGCGGCCGCCGCCATCATCAGGTGACGTCCCGCGGCACCTGCACGACGCAGCGGTTCCCAGTTGGTGGGGGTGCCTGTGCTGCCACCGGCGTTCTGCGGGCCGTAGCGCTGCGGATCGAAGTCTGCCTGCTCGAGGCGCACCGTATTCCAGTCGACGCCGAGTTCTTCGGCAATCAGCATCGGCAGCGACGTCTTGATGCCCTGACCGACCTCGGGATTCTTGGCGATGATCGTCACCTCACCGGAGGGGGTGATGCGGATGAAGGCATTCGGGCGGAAGGTCGCCTCCTGGGCCAGCCCGTCGGTCCATCCCTCATCGACCAGTGTCGACAGCATGAGGCCTCCGCCGGCGAGGGCCGAGACGCGAAGGAATCCACGTCGTGAAACGGCAGGTGTCGTCGACATGCGTTACTCCTCGCTCGCCTTCAGATCAGCGGCGCGATGAATGGCCTTGCGGATGCGCAGATAGGTGGCGCACCGGCACAGATTGCCGGACATGGCGCGGTCGATGTCATCGTCGGTTGGGCGGGGTGTCTGGGCGAGCAGCGCGGCGGCCGTCATGATCTGGCCCGCCTGACAGTAGCCGCACTGCGGCACGTCGATGTCCTGCCACGCCTGCTGCAGCGGGTGGCTGCCGTCTGTCGACAGGCCCTCGATCGTGGTGACGGGGGCAGAGACGGCCGACACGCGCGTCTGGCACGCCCGCACGGCACGTCCGCCGACGTGCACGGTGCAGGCGCCGCAGCTGCCGATGCCGCACCCGAACTTGGTGCCCTTGAGGTTGACGACGTCCCGCAGGACCCATAGCAGTGGCATGTCGCCGGGCACGTCGACCGTAGTCGCGGACCCGTTGATGGTGAGCGTGAAGGCCATGGCCCTACTGTAACCCGTCGGCTGACGTGGGGCGCCAGGGGATGCCCGCATGTCCGAAGACATGGCGTGACAGGAATGTAACGCCGGAGAAACATCGGTGTAACCAACTCGACATCTGGGCCGGCCACACTACAGCCCGTGGTGGCAAAGGTCCTGCGGGATGTGCGGTGGATGACGGGCGTGGCAGCCGTGCTGCTGAGCATGAGCATGGCTCGTCCGGTCCAGGCGCGGCAGGCGTCTGCCCCGCAGGCACCAGCCTCATCGCCGGCCCCGGCCAGTTGGACCGACCGACTCTCCATTCGGGGATACGCGCAGTTCCGGCTGAGTCGGGCGACGACGCCTGACGTGGGCCCCACGCTTGAGGTACCTGCGGATCGCTCGGTGCTGCCGAACGAGTCCTTCATCATCCGGCGGGGACGCGTCATTCTCAGCGGGGACGTGTCGTCGCGGATGTTTCTCTACGCGCAGGTCGACCTCAACGGCGTCCCCGGCGCTGGCGACTACGCCGTGCAGATGCGCGACCTGTATGCCGACATCGCGCTGACGGCCGACCGTGCCTGGCGGGTGCGCGTCGGTCAGTCGAAGGTGCCGTATGGCTGGGTCAACATGCAGTCGAGCCAGAACCGGTTGCCCATGGAGCGCGCTGATGCCCTCAACAGCGCCGTGGAAGGCGAGCGCGACTATGGGGCGTATCTCATGTGGGCATCGCCAGCGGCACGCCGCCGGTTCCGCGAACTGGTGAACCTCGGCCTCAAAGGTTCTGGTGACTACGGTGTCGCGGCGATCGGGGTCTTCAATGGCCAGGGCCTCAACCGCGCTGATCAGAACGGGCAGCTGCACCAGATGGCACGCGTCAGCTATCCGTTCCGTCTGCGTTCCGGGCAGTACATGGAGATGAGCATGCAGGCCTACCAGGGCCGATTCGTGTCTGCCGTCGGCGCGCTGGCGGCGCCCGGGGGCAGCGTCACGCCGATACGACCCGACGAGGGGGTTGAGGATGCGCGTGTGGCCGGCACGTTCGTGTGGTACCCGCAGCCCTTCGGCCTCGAGGCGGAGTGGACCGTCGGCCGCGGTCCCGAACTGTCCGACGACCTGCGGACCATCGAGGCCCGGCGCCTGCAGGGCGGCTACGTCCAGGCCACCTGGCGGCGCGCCTTCGGACAGGGCCACCTGCAGCCGTTCGCACGCTGGCACTACTACGAGGGAGGCCGCAAATTTGCGCGCAACGCCCCGCGAAACCACGTGAACGAGCTTGATCTCGGCATTGAAGTGGCCCGCTGGCGGGACGTAGAGACGGTGGTCAGCTACACCCGCACCTTCGCGCGATCACGCACCTCGGCGTTCCCCTACGACCTGTCGCAACGCGCCCATCGCGTCGGTGTGCAGGTGCAGTGGAACTACTGACGCGGGACCAACCGTCGCCCGACGCTACAATGCGGTCATGCGTCTCTGTGCATGGCTCCTCGCGGGTATCGTGGTGGCCGGCACGACGTCCCATGCCCAGGCGCCGCCGCTCCCGGCGGGCCTGACCGTGGCCATCGCCGCGCTGGCGCAAGAGGGCTACGCGGCGCAGGAACGCTCACAACTCACGCGCCTCTACCGCGAGGGTGGCGCACTCTGGTTCGATCCGTCCGGTTCGGCCACGACGCAGGCCCGCGAGGCCGTTCGCGTGCTGTCCGAGGCACAGCGGCACGGGCTTGTGCCTGCGCACTACGGCATGCCGCACACCGCCGAGCTCATGGCGTCGATCTCGGACCGCGCTCAGGCGGCGCCAGAGACCCGCACGCGCGCGGAGGTACGGCTGAGCGCAGGGATGCTGCGCTTCTGGCGCGACCTGCACATTGGACGCATCGACCCGCGGCGTGTGGGCTTCCGCATGAGTCTGCCGCAGCACGACGACGACTTTGTGCTGCTGCTGCGCCATACGGTCTCGGCCGGTCGTATCGCGCAGACGACCGCCGATCTCACCCCGCCCCTGGTGCTCTATCGCCTGCTGCTGGACGCACTGGCCCGCTATCGTGCGCTCGCCGCGTCGACGCCGCCATTCACGATGGCACCGCCCGCCCACAGCATCACCGCGGGCATGCCGATCACCGGCGCCGAGGCCCTCGAACGCCATCTCATCATGCTCGGCGACCTCGCACGCGCCACGGGCACCGCCACCACGGGCCGCTACGAGCCTGCCCTTGCGCAGGCAGTGGCGCGCTTCCAGCGGAGGCATGGCCTCGCCGATGACGGGGTGCTGGGGCGTGCGACGGCGGCGGCGCTGACCGTGCCGCTGACCGCGCGGATGCATCAAATCGAGCTGTCGCTCGAGCGCCTGCGGTGGCTTCCGGAATTGCGGACCGAGGGACTCGTGGCTGTGAACATCCCCATGTTCCGCCTGTGGGCCTGGACCAGGGTGACCCCGTCGGCCATCCCAGATTTCTCCACGAATGTCATCGTGGGTAAGGCCCTCAACACGCAGACCCCAGCGCTGATGGCCGAGATGCGACGCGTTGTGTTTCATCCGTACTGGAACGTGCCTCGGTCGATTCTGACGAAGGAACTGCTGCCGGTCATTGCGCGCGATCCCGCGTATCTCACGCGGCAGGACATGGACATCGTCCGAGGCCCGTCAGATGCGTCTCCCGTGGTGCCGTACTCGTCAGAGGCGCTGGCCGGCCTGCGCAGCGGGGCGCTCCGGCTGCGCCAGCGGCCCGGACCGCGCAACTCCCTGGGACGCGTCAAGTTCGAGTTTCCCAACGACGAGCATATCTACATGCACGACACGCCGTCGACGCAGTTGTTCGGGCGGGCGCGAAGGGACTTCAGTCACGGCTGCATCCGCCTCGAGCAGCCCGAGGCGATGGCGGACTACATCCTGCGTGACCAGTCCGGGTGGACACCGGAGCGTGTGGCCGCACGCATGCGCGAGACCCGCACGGAGCGGGTCGAGCTCTCTCGGTCGAGGCAGGTGGTCCTGTATTACCTGACGGCGGTGGTGATGCCCGACACCGGACAGCTGCACTTTGCCGACGACGTGTATCGGCACGACGCGCGGTTGACGCGCGCGCTCGGCGCCCTGCGGTGAAGGGCGGACGCTACCACTGACGCACGCGACCGGTGTCGACGTGTACGAAGTCGGAGGCAGGGTAGTAGCCGACGCCGCCCCCATGCGCATCGAGCGCCGCGCCACGCAGCTGCCGCAGCGGTATGCCGGGCAGGCGGATGTCGATGGCCTGCCCCCTCATGTGCAGGCTCCCTCCGGCCACGCCTTCGCTGTGCTGGCGCAGGAAGGCGTTGGTGGCGGGCGAGCGGTAGCCCGAAATGATATGGAAGGGCTGGGTGCTGCCCGTGCGTTCGCGGATCGTGTGCAGCAGGTCAAACAGGTGCGGGTCGATCGGATGCCGGTCGCCCGTGCGGAAGTCGCGCAGCAGGCGGTTCAGGGCCTCGAGCGCCTCGGGCACGTAGGTGTCGTCGACCGCGTAGTCGAGCGCCAGTGATTCCCCGGTGTGTGTGTGGTGGAACGAGAGGGCGCGGCTGCGGCGCCGGGCACCGGCCACCGCCGGATGCAGCAGCAGCGGGGCCACCGCGATCGCGGCGACAAACGACCGGCGAGTCATGGTGGCCATACCCAATGATACGCTCGGAGGCTGCAGACAGTTCCGATGACCTCAGAAGCCATTGCCCGTGAGGCGGCGCGGCGCCGCACCTTCGCCATCATTTCCCATCCGGACGCGGGCAAGACCACGCTGACGGAAAAGACGCTGCTCTATGCCGGGGCCATCGAACTGGCCGGGGCGGTGCGGGGCAAAAAGAGCCAGCGGCACGCCGTATCCGACTGGATGGAGATCGAGCGCGAGCGCGGTATTTCGATTACCTCGGCAGCGCTCGAGTTCGAGCTCTTCGATCGGCATGTGACGCTGCTCGATACCCCCGGTCACAAGGACTTCAGCGAAGACACCTACCGCACGCTGCTCGCCGTCGACAGCGTCGTCATGGTGATCGATGCGGCCAAGGGCATCGAAACCCAGACGCGCAAGCTGTTCGCCGTCGCCAGCCAGCGGCACCTGCCGATGCTGACGTTCGTGAACAAGCTCGACCTGCCGGCGCGCGACCCGCTCGAATTGCTCGACGAAATCGAGCGCGTGCTGGGCGTGGCGGCCGTGCCCATGAACTGGCCGATCGGCATGGGCGACCGCTTCCGCGGCGTGTATGACCTGCGGACGCAGACGGTGCTCTTCTACGAGCGGGGCAGTGGCGACCGGCGTGCCCCGGTGCAGGTGGCCAGCGCCGACGACCCGGCACTGGTGGCCCTCATCGGACCCGAGCGGCATGCGGAACTGATTGACGCCGTCTCGCTGCTGCAGGCGGCCGGCACGCGGTTCGATCACGAGGCCTATCTGGCCGGACGGCAGACGGCCGTGTTCTTCGGATCGGCCATTTCCAACTTCGGGCTGGAGTCGTTCCTCGCCGCCCTGATTGAACTGGCGCCCCCGCCGTCGCCGCGCGACAGCGAGGGCACGCTGATCGATCCGGCTGACACCGACTTCAGCGGTTTCATCTTCAAGATTCAGGCAAACATGAATCCGCGCCACCGCGACCGCGTCGCGTTCCTGCGTGTGTGCTCGGGCGTGCTCACGAGGGACATGCTCGTGACCAATGCGCGGCACGGCGAGTCGGTGAGACTCTCGCGCCCCAGCCGGTTCTTCGGCCGCGATCGCGAGACGGTCGACACGGCCTATCCCGGCGACGTGGTGGGCCTGGTGAATCCCGGGCGCTTCGGCATCGGCGACACGCTCTATGCCGGGCGTCCGATCCGCTATGCGCGCATTCCGCACTTTCCGGCCGAGCACTTCGGTGCGCTGCGCCTGCGCGACGTGAAGTTCAAGCAGTTTGACGAAGGCATCCGCCAGCTGGAAGAAGAAGGCCTGATGCAGGTGGTGTTCCCCGTCTACGGCAAGCGCGAGCCCATCCTCGGTGTGGTCGGCGCACTGCAGTTCGACATCGTCGAAGCGCGCATGAAGAACGAATACGGCGTGGTCTGCGGTGTCGATCGACTGCCGCATACGGCGGCACGCTGGATTGCCGACGATACCGGGGCGCGGCTCAAGCTGCCGCAGGGCGTGCTCGAAACGGTGGACCGCGACGAGCGGCGCGTGCTGCTCTTCCAGTCCGACTGGGAACTGCAGTACACGCAGCGCGAAAACCCCGGCGTCCGTTTCCTCGACGTGGCGTGATCGTGCACCTGACAGGCCCTGCGTGCCCTGTGCGCGATGTGTCACCAGCCGACGTCAGCGCCGGGGTGCGGGCAATCGTCGCTGCGCCGCGCGCACGTCGTCTTCGGTGAACGCGGCGGCCAGATAGTCTTCGGTCTCGAGCCACCGGGCAATCTGCGCGGGTGAGAGCTTCAG
>JBIIDF010000225.1:0-5222 GCA_044238535.1 Vicinamibacterales bacterium | reverse complement strand
CCAGAAAGGCCGGGGTGGATTCATCGACTTCGTCGACACCGCTGAGCGCTGTAAACGGGGCAAGGTCGGGATTCACTGCCACCACGAACTTCCGGCATGACTCGAAGCCGGGCATGGGCGCCACCATCGTCACGACAGCGCCCGCATCCACAGTCACAGGTCCGGGCAGTGACGCCGCGGCAACGGACGGGCACGCACTCATCGGAGAAAATCCAGCAGGGAGGTGCGGGTGAGGATGCCGGTCGCCTGCAAGGCGGCCCGGTAGGCGGTGTCCGACTGATTGAGTGCGAGGGCGGCCGCCACGAGGTCGGCCTCTTCAATGGCGGCCTGGTTCGACAGCGCCGTCGCGCGGTCCGAGCTGACGCGCTGCTGCGCGGCGGCCACGGCCGACTGCTCGACACCCAGACGGTTCTGCAGGTCGATGACGCGGTCTATGGCCGCATCGATCTCGGGCAGCAGTTCGACGGTTGCTTCGGAATCACCGGCATTCAGGGCGGTGACCAGAGCGTCCAGCACGTTCAGCACGTTGTCGGCGGCGGCGCCCTGGGCGACCCGGCTGCCAACCTCAGAAATCGGAGTATCGCGACCGGGCATCATGTCGACGCGCACGTGGGCCGAGTCGCCGCCATAGACCCACGGCCCGTCCTCGCGGCTGTATGCCGGAGACGTGGCCGCACTGCCGCTGAACAGATACTCGCCCTGCACCGACGTGTTCAGGTCGGAAGCGATGCCGTCCCGCAGGCTGCTCACCGCGACGGCGGCGCGGGCACCCGCGGTCCCATCCCTGAACGATCCGATCGCACCGGTGGTGACGCTGCGTACGTCCGTCAGTTGCGTCAGCAGGTTGTCCGCGACGCGTTCGAGGATGCCTTGCCGCAGCAGCACGACCGAGGTCGCCCGTTCATAGCTGCCCATCGCCGCGACGGTCGCCTGGTGGGCCAGCACCTGCTGCATCCCGGCCGGGTCGTCACTGGGACGGGTGATGCGCTTGCCGGTTTCCAGTTGCATGCGCGCATGCAGGGTCCGCGCGGCTGCGTCGTGCATCGCGGCCAGATGTCCCGCCCTGATCTCTGCCGTCATCCGCATCAGCGACCTCCTATCAGAGCCATGAGCGTCATCAGCGTGTCGTTGATGGCCGCAAAATACTGGGCGTTGGCTTCAAACGCCCGCTGATAGCGCATGAGCGCCGCCGCCTCATCGTCGAGCGACACCCCGACTGCCTGATCGCGCAGGTGCGCGAGTTGCGCCATCACCGCGTCACGCGTGTCCCTGCGGGCCTGGGCCGACTGGGTGTCGGTGCCCACGGCAAACACCAGCGTCGACCACGATTCCAGCACGGTGGCTCCGTCCCCGCTGGCCGGCGCAGCCGTACGGAGACCGGCAATGGCTCTGGCGGTCCCGTTGTCCCCCGACGTCCCTGTCGTGGACGCGGCCACCAGTGCCGGGTTTCCGACCAGCTCGGGATTGACCTGCATGGCCGACGCCGCTGACGGCACCCCGACACGTCGGGTGAAGAATGGCAGACCCGCCGCACCGGTCGCACTGATGCCGGCCTCATGTGCCGCATTGACAGCCGTCTCGACCGATGAGGCGAGTGCATCCAGCCTCATCATGTAGTCGGGCAGTTGCCCATCACGCACGGCCAGCCATCCGCCGAGTTGCCCGCCGGTGACATCCCCGGTGATGTCTGCCCCGTGGAGCCGCAGCTGCGCGAGGCCGTCGTCGCTGCCAGCCGCGGTGATGATGGCCGATGACGAACGCCCTTCGACCAGCAACGCTCCCGAGCTCGTGGTCACGTCGCGGGTACCGTCGGCCTGCATCACCACACGGATATCGGCAAGCTCGGACATCTGCTCGAGCAGCTGTGCCTGCCGGTCGGCCAGGTCGTCGGGATCGCCTCTGCGGGTCATCACCGCATCATTCGTCAGGGCGAGCTGACTCGTCAGGGCATTGAGTGCGTCGGTACCCGTCCGAATCCGGAGGTCGATTCCCTGCCGGGCATCGGTGAACGCGGACTGGGTGTCGATGAAGGCCGACGACAGCAGCCGCCCCTCGGCGACGACCCCCTGGCGCGCCGTGGCCGAGCTGGGTTGGGATGCCAGCAGTGACCAGGCATCGAAGAATGCATTCAGCCGGGCGTCGACCGACGTACCTGACGACTGCACCCGGCCTTCGATGGCACGCAGTTCCTCGGCGACGACGCGGTCGTTCACCGCCATCTGCAATTCACGCCGGTAGCGCGTGTCGAGGGCGGCATCACGGGTCGAGGTGACCTGTGCCGACGTGCCCGCACCGGCCTCACCGGTCACGATCGTGACCGTGCGCCGCGCATACCCGGATGCATTGAGATTGGCCATATTGCGGCCGGTGATTTCGAGGCCGCGTCGCTGGGCATCGAGGGCCGAGGTGGCCGCGCCGAGGCTGTTGAGCAGGCTCATGTCAGCGACGCGCCTCCACGTGTGCACCACGCAGACCCGACGTCTCGGTGCGACCGACCGGCCCGTAGCCGACAGCTCCACCGGTCGCCATCAGGGCGGCGGCGGACAGATCCGTCGCGAGCGCCCCCAGCCGGCGACACTGGTCGAGGACGGTCCGGCACCGGATCACCTCGCTGCGAACCGCGGCCTGCTGGTCGACAGGTACGGCCCGCACGCGCTGGATGGCCACCAGCGCTGACGACACCCGGGGTTGCACGGCATGCAGGGCATCGGCATCGGCCGCCACGAGGGCAGCTGCGACAGCGTCGAGCGCACGATGGAGCTCGAGGACCGCATCAGAAGCGGAAACGTCAGTCATGTCCCCTCTCAGGGGCAAATGGGTCATTCTCCGCCGAGCGCGCGATCGATGAGGACGTCGGCCAGGCGGAACTCGTCGGCTCCCACCTGACCGGCGTCAACGGCCAGTCGCGCCCGCTCGACAACCTCGGGTCGAATGTCGGGAGTCTGGGCGGCGGCCGTGGCCGCGGTCGACGCCAGCGAGGCGCCTGCCGACAGCCGCACCTGATCGGCACCGGACGCGGTGACCCGAGGTGTCGCGCCGGGCCGCACCGCCGCCTCGGCGTCGGACGATGCCGCTGCGGTCGCGCGCTCGAGGTCTATCCGCGTGTTGTCGATCTTCATGGCGATTCTCCGAATCTGGCCTGGCGTTGTGCCTGTCTGCCACTGGTCACTGACGTAATCGGCAGCATCGTTCCAGACCTTTAAAGCACGGGCCTATTCCAGATCGACCACCGGCACAAAACGCCCGTCAAACTCCCGTGGATCCACGGCCTTTCCGTCGCGCCGTACCTCGAAGTGGAGATGCGCCCCGGTCGATCGGCCACTATTCCCGGATCTAGCAAGAACCTCGCCAGCCCTCACCCGCGTGCCTGCCTTCACATCGGCCGCGGACAGATGCGCATAGCACGTCTCCACCCCATCCCCGTGGTCGACCACGACCGTCAGACCATAGCCCCCTCGGTCGCCGGCATAGGTCACCACCCCGTCGCCGGCCGCACGCACGTCCCGGCCATAGGCCGCCCGCAGGTCGGTGCCCTGGTGGAACCGTGTGTGCTGCGTGAACGGATCGCGCCGCCATCCGAACGCGGCACTGATGTGCCGCGCGGCGGGCAGCACCGACCCCACCGCCACATCGGTGTGCTCGTGCAGCTGCTGCGCGTCAGCCGGCAGTGTCGATTCGTGCACCCCCGTCAGCGCGATGGGTGAGGCACTCTGCACCGCGTCGCTGAGCGACTGGGGCGAAATGGCTCCGACCGAGGGCACGTCGACCCCGACGGACCGCAACGACTGCACCAGGGACTCGGCCAGTCCGACCCCGCCGGCCTTGCTGAGCGACAGGGCCAGCTCCATGTGCATCTGGTCGGCCATCACCGACATGCCCAGGCCCTTCGATTCCTCATCGCCCAGCAGCGAGTCGTTCATGGTCGACAGCATCTGCCGGAGCAGCGTGGCTTCGAACTGCCGGGCCAGCAGCGTGACGGCCGCGGCCTCGGCCTCGGGCGTCGACGGCGGACGATCGATCCCCTCGGGACCATGGCGCACCAGCGAGACAGCGTCCTGATTCATGAGCGCACGCCTCGTTACAGAACGACGATGTCGGCGCGCAGCGCGCCTGAGGCCTTGAGGGCCTGCATGATGGCGATGATGTCGCGCGGCGACGCACCCAGACGATTCAGGGCCCGCACCACTTCGTCGAGCGTCGTGCCTTCCTCGAGGGCCACCAGGCGGCGCGATTCTTCGCGCAGGTCGACGTCCACGGTGGGCATGACCACCGTCTCGCCCTTCTCGGCAAACGGGGCCGGCTGCGACGCCTCGAGCGTGGTGCGGATGGTCACCGACAGATTGCCGTGCGCTACACCGGCCGCACCCAGCCGCACCTGCCCGCCCACCACCACGGTGCCCGTGCGCTCGTTGATCACGACCCGCGCCACCTGATCGGTTTCGATGGGCAGCACCTCGATGCGCGCCATCAGCGTGGGAATTGACTTCCGGTATTCCTCGGGCACGGTGATGCTGACCGTCCCCGGATCCACCACCGCCGCCACCTCGTCACCCAGGGCCGTGTTGACGGCCCTGGCCAGGCGGGTGGCACTGATGAAGTCAGGCTCGCGCAGCGCCAGCGCCAGAGTGCCGGTGTTGTTCAGCGTGGCGCCGGTGCCCAGCTGTACCAATCCGCCGGCCGGCACGCGGCCCACGGTGAGGTGATTGACCGTGACGGAATTGCCCGACCCGCCGCCACCGAATCCGCCGAGCGTCAGCGCCCCCTGTGCCAGCGCATACACCTGTCCGTTCGGCCCGCGGAGTGCGGTGGCCATGAGCGTGCCGCCCTGCAGGCTGCGGGCATCGCCGATGGATGAGGCGGTGATGTCGAGGCGGGCACCCGGGCGGGCGTAGACCGGCAACTCTGCCGTCACCAGCACGCCCGCGACATTTTCGACATTCATCGCGGCCGGGCCCACCTGAATGCCGAAGCGTTCGAGCATGTTCGCGAGGGTCTGGTTGGAAAACAGCGTCTGGCGACGATCGCCGGTCTTGCTCAGCCCCACGACCAGGCCGTAGCCCACCAGCGGAATCGAGGCCGCACCCTCGAGCGAGGCCACGTCCTTGATTCGCACCACCGGGTTGGCCCCAGCCAACCCGCTCAGCCCCGCGAGCAGGGCGACCACACTCATCAGCATTCGCGTGCGCATGGGACGTCCTAGAAAATTTTGTTGAGGATGCGGG
>JBIIDF010000224.1:0-5228 GCA_044238535.1 Vicinamibacterales bacterium | reverse complement strand
GATCTGCACCTTTGGTGATGTCACCGATGTGACCTGGTGGCGCGAGCTGCGCTTGCCCGTGCGCGCGGTGATCCAGCCGAACGGCACGCTCGGACCGGTGACCTGGGGCAGCGACGGGTGGGCGTCTGCCGACCCGGTGCGTGCCCAGCAGCAGTATGACCAGCTGGCGGGGCTCTCGGCGAAGAAGGCGCAGGCGAAGATTGTCGAGCTGCTGGCGGCGAGCGGTGACCTGCAGGGCGAACCCCGACCCATCACGCACGCGGTGAAATTCTTCGAAAAGGGCGACCGTCCGCTCGAGATCATCACGAGTCGGCAGTGGTTCATCCGCACGCTCGACTTCCGGGAACCCCTGCTCGCGCGAGGACGGGAGTTGCAGTGGCACCCGGAGTACATGCGGTCACGGTTCGAGAACTGGGTGAATGGCCTCAACGGAGACTGGTGCATCAGTCGTCAGCGCTTTTTCGGCGTGCCCTTCCCCGTCTGGTATCCGATGCGCGAGGACGGGGCCGTGGACTATGCCCATCCGCTGGTACCGGACGAGTCGCAGCTGCCGATCGACCCGTCGACCGATGTGCCGACCGGGTATACGGCGGCACAACGTGGTGTGCCTGGCGGATTTGTCGGTGATCCGGATGTGATGGACACCTGGGCGACCTCGTCGGTGACGCCGCAGATTGTGACGCGGTGGGAAGACGATACGGAGGTGTTTACCCACACGTTCCCGATGGATCTGCGTCCGCAGGCGCACGACATCATCAGGACCTGGTTGTTTTCCACCGTGCTGCGCGCGCATCTGGAAAATGACTCGCTGCCGTGGCGGCATGCGTCCATCTCGGGCTGGGTGCTCGATCCCGACCGGAAGAAGATGTCCAAGTCGAAGGGCAACGTGGTGACGCCTCTCGGACTGCTGCAGGAGTACGGGTCGGACGGCGTGCGCTACTGGGCCGCCAAGGGAGGTCCGGGCGTCGACACGGCCTTTGATGTCGGGCAGATGAAGATCGGGCGGAAGCTCGCCATGAAGCTGCTGAACGTCTCGAAGTTTGTCCTGGCGGGCGATGTGGCCGAGGGCGCGGTGACCGAACCGCTCGACCGCGGCATGCTGATGACGCTGGCGCTGCTGGTGGACGACGTCACCACGGAACTCGGCCGCTACGAGTATGCGCGGGCCCTGCTGAAGATTGAGGGCTTCTTCTGGGACTTCTGCGACAACTATGTCGAGGCCGTGAAGTCCCGGCGTTACGGTGATTTCGGAACCGACGCCGCACAGTCGGCGGCGACCGCGTCGCGGCTGGCGCTGTCAGTCATGCTCCGGTTGCTGGCGCCCTACCTGTCGTTCGCCTGCGAGGATGTCTGGTCGTGGTGGAAGAGCGGTTCGGTCCATCGGGCCGCGTGGCCGACCCGTGCAGAGGTCGAGGCCGTCTCCGGGGCCGACGAGGTGTCGCGCCAGGCGCATCTCGCGCTGGCCGACGCCCTCGGCGCGATTCGGAAGGCGAAAACGGACCAGAAGCTGTCGGTCGGGGCCGAAGTGGCCGACGTGGTGTGCACGGTGTCTCCGGAGGCCTTCGGGCCGCTGTCGCTGGTGCAGCGTGATCTGCGTGCGGCGGTCCGCGCGACGAGTCTGACGCTGCTGGCCGGTGAGGTGTCGGTCACCGTGACGCCCCGCGTCGCGGAGGCGTGATTCGGCCCGTGCGGCGCGGCGCATCGCAGGGGACGGCCACGCATGCCCGTTGAGTGGCAGACGTCAGAGACGGGCGTCGGGCCGGACGGAGCCGCCGGGGCCCTGGCGATGCTGGCCGCGCGTCGCCCTGATGTCTGGCTGTCGGTGGCGTGGATGTCGGTCACCGGTTCCACCATGGACGAACTGGCGACACGCGCTGAGCAGGGCGCTCCTGCGGGAACGGTAGTGGGCGCCGACCGCCAGACGGCGGGACGCGGTCGACGCGGGCACCTCTGGGCGTCCCCGCCCCAGGCGGGCCTCTACCTGTCGTATCTCCTGAGGCCTCGGGGCGATGTATCGCTCGTCACGCTGGCGGCAGGGGTGGGCCTCATGCGCGCGCTGAGTGCCGTGGGCGTCACGACAGCCGAACTCAAGTGGCCCAATGATGTGATGGTCGGTCGGCGAAAACTGGCTGGGGTGCTCACGGAAGGCGCACATCTGGGCACGCCTCAGGCCACGGTGGTCGTCGGCGTCGGTCTCAATGTGCAGCGCGCGGCCTATCCGCCGGACGTGGCTGCGCGGGCGGTGTCCCTCGACGAACTTGGGGTGCCATCAGTTGGCCGGGACGGTGGACGGCTGCTGGCCGTGCTGCTCGAGTCGCTCCACGATGTCTGGCACGACCTCGACCGCGGACGGCACGAGGCGGTCCGCGACGAGTGGATACGGAGCGCGCCGTCAGCGGTAGGGGCGCGCGTCTCGTGGGACGACCCGTCGGGACCGATGGCTGGCGTCACGAGCGGCATCGATGCCTCAGGTGCGTTGCGGGTCCAGACACGACAGCGAGGCGAGGTGGTGGTGCGAGGTGCGGTGCAGTGGGAGTGCTTCGCGGAGGCCACCGAGGCGGCGCGAGGCCGGGATGTCTGACGTGGACCAGTTCTGCCGCGACGTGGAGGCCCACCTGTGTCGCCGCAATGGTGGGCATCTGATCCGGCTGGTGGGTCCCTCGTTCGAGTGTGTGTATCGGTGGGCTGAGCAGGGCATTCCCCTGCAGGTGGCCCAGACTGGCATTGACCGCTACGTGGACCGGCAACAACGGAAGCCGGGGCGCCGCCGGCCCGTGCGCGTCGAGTTCTGCGAGGCCGACGTGCTGGATGCCTTCGATGACTGGCGCCGCGCCGTCGGCGTCTCGGGCATCACGTCCGATCCCGCGGGCGGGCCGCCGGTCGAGGAGCCGACCCCGGCACAGGCGCGGGCGCGTCGGTCCCTGCCGGCGCATCTGGACCGCCTCATCGCACGGCTCACTGTCCTGCGGGGCAGCGACCGCCTCGGCCCATCCCTCGACGAGGTCCTCCGCGGGACCATCACGCAGCTCGACCGCATCCGTGTCGCCGCGGAACAGGCGCGCGGTGAGGCTCGGCAGGCCGCGATTGCCGACACGTCAACGGCGGGCGAGCAGCTCTTCGCCAGCTGCGAGGCGTCACTGTCCCCAGACGTTCGTCAGGCGGTGCGGCAGGACGCGGCACGTGCGCTGGCGCCCTATGCGCACCGCCTGAGTCCGCACGATTACGACGCCGCACTGTCGGCGTCGTATCACCAATTGCTGCGCGACTCGCTCGGCCTGCCAGATTTCACATTCTGAGGTACGCATGGATCCCGGTTCGCTGGTGACACTGACAACGGAGAAGCCCGTGGCTGGCGGGTGGATGCTGGCTCGGCATGACGGTGCCATCGTTTTTGTCGCGGGGGCGCTGCCCGGCGAGACCGTCGATGCGCGCATCCGACGGACCCAGAAAGGGTCGGCCTGGGCCGACGTGGTGGCCGTGCGCTCGGCCTCCCCTGATCGCATCGGCGAGTACACCCCGTGTGGCGGCAATGTCCTGGCCCACGCGGCGTATGAGGCACAGCTGCGGTTGAAGGCCGGGATCATCGACGACGCCTTCAGGCGCGTGGGACGCTGTCCACTGTCGGCCGTGCCAGAGGTCGTCGCGTCACCGATCACCGGATACCGGATGCGTGCCCGCATGCATGTGCGCGGCGGACAGGTGGGCTTCTTCCGTGAGCAGTCACACGACCTGTGTCCGGTCGCAGAGACCGGCCAGCTCTCACCGGGCGCTGAGGCCGTGGTCGAGGCGTTGCATCGCCAATCGGCGCTCCTGGAATCCGTCGGCGTGATGGCGATCGAATTGTCCGAGAACCGAGAAGGCACGCACCGTGCGTTGCACATCGTCCTGCGGCCGGACGGTCAGGTCTCCGCACTCAGCGCGCTGGAGTCGTTGCCCGGCGTCACGGGAGTCTCGGCGGGCTGCGAGGGTTCACCGCGGGTGGTCCTCGTGACCGGTACCCCAGACGTCACCGAATCGTTCCACGAGGGCGACCATCACTGGACCCTCACGCGCAACGTCCGGTCTTTCTTCCAGGGCAATCGTTTCCTCCTGGACCCACTGGTGCGGCATGTGGGCGGGCACCTCCATCGCGGGGGTGTCGCCGACCTGTACGCTGGCGTCGGTCTGTTCAGTGTGGCGGCCACGGCACTGGGCCATGTGCCCGTGGTGGCGGTTGAGGCTGATCCTGTGGCGGGTCGGGACCTGAGGGCCAATGGGCGCGAGTGGCGTGGGCTGCTACAGACGCGTGTGGCGTCCGTCGAAGACTATCTGCGCGGCCATCGCGCGCTGGCTGTGGCGACGGTGATTGTGGATCCCCCACGCACGGGACTCTCAAAGCAGGTGCTGTCGGCCCTGATCTCGCAGCAGGTCGCGCGCGTCGTCTATGTGTCGTGCGATGTTGCCACACTGGCCCGGGATGCGCGCGCCTGGCTCGATGCGGGCTACCGGTTAGCCGACCTGCGGGCCTTCGATCTGTTTCCGCAGACGGCACATATCGAAACGGTTGCCGTGTTCGACTGGTCAGCCTGACCGTCGGCGCGGCCAGTCGGTGGCCGCAGCGATACATGCCGCGAACAGGCCACCGAACTCTCCTCCGTGCACGAAGTTCTCCGGGTGCCACTGCACCCCAAGGGCGAAGGGCAGCGTTGGGGCTTCCACCGCTTCGATGACGCCGTCAGCCGCGCGGGCCGTGACCCGAAGTCCGCTGCCAAGGGCGTCGATTGCCTGGTGATGCCGACTGTTGACGGGGACGCGTCGACGGCCTCCACACGTGGGTGCCAGACATCGGGCCAGCAGCGTGTCCGCCACGATCTCGACGTCGTGGGGGCACATGGTCGCCGAGGTTGCGTCCTGATGCGTCACGGCCGCGGGCACAAGTGAGGGAATGTCCTGCACGAGTGTCCCTCCGCAGGCCACGTTCAAGACCTGCACCCCGCGACAGATGGCCAGCAGGGGAAGACCCCGCGACAGGCAGATACGCGCGATGGCCAGCTCGAACCGATCGCGCTCGATGGGTACGATGCGTGTCAGGGCGTGCGGTGCCTGTCCGTACAGAGAGGGACCGACGTCGCCACCACCCGTGAGGACGACAGCGTCCACCATGTCTGGCAGGGCTGACACATCAGCCGTGTGCCCCGGGGCGATCTCGACAGGGATTCCGCCGGCCTGTTCAACTGAGGCCACGTAGT
>JBIIDF010000019.1:0-17949 GCA_044238535.1 Vicinamibacterales bacterium | reverse complement strand
GAAGGCGTCGAGGCCGGCGGACAGCTGATGCTGACGACCATGGTGGAGAACTGGCCCGGATTCCGGGACGGGATCATGGGCCCCGACCTGATGGCCGAGCTGCGCGCGCAGGCGCTGCGGTTCGGGGCCGAAATTGTCCAGGGCGACGTGGCGTCGATCGACCTGTCCGAGCGGCCGTTCCGTCTGCGCGTCGGCGACGACACGTACACCGCCGAGGCGCTGATTCTGGCGACCGGCGCGTCGGCCCGATGGCTCGAGCTGGGCGTTGACCGCCAGTTGTCGGGGCGGGGCGTATCCACGTGCGCCACCTGCGACGGTTTCTTCTTCCGCGGCCGCCGGGTCGCAGTGGTGGGCGGCGGAGATACCGCGCTCGAAGAAGCCATCTACCTGTCGAAACTGGCGAGTGAAGTCGTGCTGGTGCATCGGCGTGCCGAGCTGCGTGGGTCGAAGGTGATGCAGGACAAGGCGAAGGCCCTGCCCAATATTCGCTTTGTCTGGAATGCCGAGGTGGTGGGCATCAACGACGTGACGAAGGGCGAGGTCACGTCGATGGTGCTGCGCGACACCCTCTCGGGGGCGACGACGGACGAACCTATCGATGGCATCTTCATCGCCATCGGCCACACGCCGAACACCCGGCTCGTGCAGGGACAGATCGACCTGCACGACAACGGCTACATTCGCACCCACCACGGGTCACGCACCAGTGTGCCCGGGGTCTTTGCGGCGGGCGATGTGCAGGACCATGTCTACCGGCAGGCGGTCACCGCCGCAGGGTCCGGGTGCATGGCGGCCATTGATGCCGAGCGCTTCTTGTCCGGCACCGGGCACTGACGCTCCTCACGGGTGCACCGGGAGCGGTGCACCCGTCGGTCACTGAATCCACCCCCCGCCGAGGACCTCGTCACCGTCGTAGAAGACGACGGCCTGTCCAGGGGTGACGGCCGACTGCGGGACCGCGAACTCGAACTCCGCCACGCCCTCGTCTGCCATGCGGACGCGTCCCTCTGCGGCCGCGTGCCGGTGGCGAATCTGCGCGGCGGCGGGCTGCCACGTCTCGGGAGCCGCGCCCGATACCCACTGCACGCCCGTGGCCGACAGGCGGGTTTCCGCCAGCGCGTCACGTGGGCCCACGGTGACCGTGGCCGCTGCGGCATCGATCTTCAGCACATACAACGGCTCGGATGCCGAGAGCTTCAGCCCCTTCCGCTGGCCGACGGTGAAGCGGTGCACACCCTCGTGCATGCCCACCACGCGTCCCTCGCGCGACAGAATGGCTCCGGCACGCATGCGCGAGGGCGCCTCGCGTTCGACAAACGCGGCATAGTCTCCATCGGGCACGAAACAGATTTCCTGGCTGTCGGGTTTCTCGGCCACCTGCAGACCGAGCCGCCGCGCGTGGTCTCGCACCGTGGTCTTGTCGAGTTCGCCGATGGGGAACAGGGCTTCGGCGAGCTGCGCCTGGCCGAGCGAAAACAGGAAGTATGACTGGTCCTTGGCGTGGTCGGTGCCCCGGTGCAGATGGAAGCGGCCCTCGGCATCCTTCCGGATACGGGCATAGTGCCCAGTGGCCAGCGCGGCGGCGCCGAGGCCGCGCGACCGGTCGAGCAGTTCGGCGAACTTGACATCGCTGTTGCAGTGCGCGCACGGAATCGGGGTGCGGCCCGCCACATACTCGTCAATGAAGTTACGGATGACGGTGTCCGAGAAGCGCGATTCGAAGTTGATGATGTAGTGCGGAAACCCGATACGTGCGGCGACGCGTCGCGCATCGTGGAGGTCGTCCAGCGTGCAGCAGGCCCCGTACTTCTGCGCGTCCGCCCCATCCCCTTGCGGATAGAGCTGCATCGACAGGCCCACGACGTCGTGTCCCTGCTCCGCGAGGAGGGCCGCAGCGACCGACGAGTCGACGCCGCCCGACATGGCAACCACAATGCGCATGTCTAGCGTCCTCCCCCGGAGGCCCCGCCCTGCAGACGTGTCACGACGCGAGTGACCGCCCCAACGGCGTGGTCGATGTCGGCCTCCGTGTTTGCAGCGCCGAGGCTGAAGCGTACCGAACCGAGGGCCCGTGCGTGCGAGCAGCCCATGGCGCGCAGCACGTGAGAGGGTTCGAGCGTGCCCGAGGAGCAGGCTGAACCAGACGAGACGGCGACGCCCTCCAGATCGAGACCGATCAGCAAACTT
This sequence comes from Vicinamibacterales bacterium, assembly GCA_044238535.1. Taxonomy (GTDB): domain Bacteria; phylum Acidobacteriota; class Vicinamibacteria; order Vicinamibacterales; family UBA2999; genus VFZN01. The sequence continues at coordinate 15,762 of JBIIDF010000019.1, read as the reverse complement.
TCCGATTCCACCCCGGGGAAGCTCAGGTTGGTGGTGTTGGGGACCCGAGGCGATCCGGCGCCGTTGCGGATCGTCGCGGGCAGCGCGGCCAGCAGCGCCTGTTCGAGCCGGTCGCGCAGGCGCGCCAGCCGTGGCGGCTCGTCGGTGAGCGCCGCCTGGGCCAGTTCTGCGGCGAGGCCCATGCCCGCGTAGTTGGCGACCGGTTCGGTGCCCGATCGTCGTCCGCGTTCCTGACGACCGCCCGTCAGCGTGGGCACCAGGCGCACGCCCCGCCGGATGTAGAGCGCCCCGGCGCCCTTCGGCCCGTAGAACTTGTGCGCCGACAGCGTCAGCAGGTCAACGCCGAGGGCGCGGACATCGAGCGGCACACGGCCGGCCGTCTGCACCGCATCGGTATGCATCAGCGCACCGGCGTCGCGCGCCAGTGCCGCAATCTCAGCGATAGGCTGCAGCGTGCCGAGTTCGTTGTTCGCGTGCATCACGCTGACGAGCGCTGTGTCGGGCGACAGGGCGTCGCGCACGGCATCGACTGACACGATGCCCGAGTCATCGACAGGCACGGTGGTGATGCGGAAGCCCCGGCGGCCCAGCGCGGTCATGGTGGCCCGCACCGCCTCGTGCTCGATGGCGGTGGTGATGAGGTGTCGCCGTCCGGCCTCCGCCTGGGCGTCGGCCGCGCCTCGCAGGGCGAGGTTGTCGCTCTCGGTACCGCTTCCGCACAGCACCACCTCGGCGGCCTCGGCTCCGATGAGCGCGGCCACGCGGTTGCGCGCCTCGTCGAGTGCGGCCTTGGCCTGCTGGCCGTAGGCATGCACGCTCGAGGCGTTGCCCCAGGCGTCCCGCAGCACGCGGGTCACCAGGTCGACGACCTCGGGTCGAGGAGGGGTCGTGGCGTTGTGATCGAGATAAATGCGCATGCCGCAACCCTGCTCAACCGATCGTAGCACTTCTGTTACCATGAACCGTTTTGGCCAGCGCAGGGTGCCGCATGCAACGTCGCCGTCCCGGCGCTGTGGCGCCTGCTGAAAGAACGGATGACTGACATGGCGAGCACACCGACGTCTTCCCCGTCCCTCGATTCCGATCTCTCCCTCGAGTTTCTCCGGGTGGTCGAGCAGGCCGCGATTGCCTGCGCCCACACGATGGGGCAGGGGGAACGCACCCTCTCCGACCACGTGGCCGTCGAGGCCATGCGCAAGGAAATGGACACCGTGCCCATCGACGGCACCATCGTGATTGGTGAAGGCGAACGGGACGAAGCCCCGATGCTGTTTAGCGGTGAGAAGGTCGGCCGGGCGCAGCGGCAACCCGGTCAGCAGTTCCCCGGCGTGGATATCGCCGTCGATCCGCTGGAGGGCACGAACCTGTGCGCGACGGGCGCCCCGAATGCCATCGCGGTGCTGGCGGCGTCTGAGCATGGCGGACTGCTGCACGCCCCGGACCTCTACATGGAAAAGCTGGTGGTCGGCCCGAGTTCCAAGCAGGCGGTGCATCTCGACGCTCCCGTGGCAGAGAACCTGCGCGCCATTGCCCGCTGCCTCGATCGCTCCATCGAAGACCTGACGGTGGTCGTCCTCGAACGCCCGCGGCACGAGGACCTGATTCGTCAGATCCGGGCGGCCGGTGCGCGCATCCGCCTCATCGGCGACGGCGACCTCTCGGCGGGCATTGCGGCGGCCGTGGTCGGCAGCGGCGTGCACGCGGTGATGGGGATCGGCGGTGCCCCGGAGGGTGTCCTGACGGCGGCGGCCATGCGGTGTCTCAACGGTGAAATCTTCGCGCGGCTCGTGGTGCGGACGCCGGAGGATGACACCCGGTGCCGCGCGATGGGCGCCGAGCCCGGGCGCATCTACACGTCGGCGGAACTGGCCAGCGGACGGCAGATCATTTTTGCCGCGACTGGGGTGACGGACGGCACGCTGCTCAAGGGGGTCCGCTTCTTCGGTGATGGCGTGCGAACGCACTCGCTGGTCATGCAGACGCATCCCCATCGCATCCGGTTTGTCGACAGTATCCAGGTGCATTCCGGGCCGGATGTGAAGATCCGCTTCTGATGCCGCGCGGCCACTGATGTCGGGGCCGGCGCAGGCCGGCCCGCGTGCCTCTCGTGAACGACCTCCCGTCCTCCGCTCGACGCAATGTCTACACCGCCGCGGCCGCCAACGGCATCGGCTTTGCCGGCTTCACGATTGCGATGCCGTTCCTGCCGTTGTACATCCGTGAACTCGGCGTGCAGGACGTCGCGGACATTGCCCTGTGGACGGGGCTGACGCTCGGGGCCACGCCGGCCATCACGGCGTTCAGCGCACCGCTCTGGGGCCGCGTGGGTGACCGCTTCGGCAGCAAGGTGCTGGTGCTGCGGTCGCTGTCGGCATTCGTGCTGGTGAAGGCGGCGATGGGGCTGGTCTCGGCTCCGTGGCAGCTGCTCGCGCTGCGGGCCCTGCTGGGGGTCTTTGCCGGGTATGGTTCGCTGACCGTCTCGATGGCGGCCGAGTCTGTGCCGCGCGAGCGCATGGCCGAGGCCATTGGCACGGTGCAGATCGCGCAACGCCTCGGACCGGCCATCGGTCCCCTGATCGGCGGCGTGCTCGCGCCGTTGGTGGGGCTGCGTGCGGCCTTCTTCGTGGCGTCGGGCTTCTACGCCGTGGCTGTGGTGCTCATCACCACGCTGTATGTCGAGCCGCACACGCGTCGGGCGCAGACGTCCCGACGGAGTCTGGCCTCAGTGCTGGGCGAGCTGATCCGGACGCCAGGATTTCCGATGGTGTTTGCCGTCATCCTCGGGCTGCAGCTGGTCGACCGCAGCTTCACCCCGATTTTGCCGCTCTACGTCGAGAAGCTCGGGCTCGCCCCAGGGGATGTCCCCTGGGTGTCCGGAGTTCTCTTCGCGGTGGCCGCGATGAGCGCGGCCTATGGCCATCACATGGCGACCCCACTCGTCGAACGCTATCCGATGCACGCGCTGGTCGCGGGCACGGCGCTGGTCACCGCGGCCGGGCTCGGACTGCTGGTGGCGGTGCCTTCCATCTGGGTGTTTGCGCTGGCGCTCGCGCTGTCGGGCGTCGCCATCGGGGTGGGCATGACGGCGGCGTATGCCCTGGGGGGACGCCTGCTCCCACCGGACGCGCACGCGACGGGCTTCGGCGTGATGACGACGGCGTGGCTGGGCGGGCTGGCGGTGAGCCCGATTGTGGCCGGCTTCATCAGCGGCCCTGCGCTGGCGCTGGTCTTTGACGCCGACATCGTGCTCCTGCTGATCCTCGCAGCCGCGGCCTGGCGTTGGATGCGGCCGGCCCCTACTCGTCTGCCGCGGGTCGCTTCCGATGCTTCTGCTTCCTGACCGGTCGCTTCCGCCGGTCTTCATGGACACCACCCGTCTGACGAGGCAGCGGGGCCCTGGGCAGAGCCGGTTTGCGCGGGCGAGGCGGCGCCTTAGCCATCCGGACATTCTATGCGGTGCCCTGCGGTGCGGGTCGCTCCTGTAAGATCCGGAAGATGAGCGCAGCCTCGATGGAACGTGCCGCGCTGGTCGGCCTCATGACGGGGACCACCCGCCGGGTCGATGCCGAGCGGTCACTCGAAGAATTGGAAGGTCTGGCCGACGCGGCCGGGGCGACCGTCGTTGTCCGCGTGCTGCAGGAGCGTCCGCGGCCCGACCCGGCCACGTTTCTCGGCAGCGGAAAAGTCGAGCTGCTGAAGACGGCAGCAGCCGAGGCGGATGTGGATCTCATCATTTTCGACAACGAGCTGTCCCCGGCACAACTGCGCGAACTCGGGGCGCGGCTCGAACGCAAGGTCATCGACCGCACCCAGCTGATTCTGGATATCTTCGCCAGACGTGCGCGTACGCGCGAGGGGAAGCTGCAGGTCGAACTGGCGCAGCTCAAGTATCTGCTGCCGCGCCTCGTGGGCATGGGGGGGCAACTGTCGCGGCTCGGCGGGGGCATCGGGACACGAGGCCCTGGTGAAACCAAGCTCGAAGCCGATCGCCGCCGCATTCGCGACCGCATTCATCAGCTCGAGGAGCAGCTCGACACGGTCAGGCGCCGGCGTGCGCAGCTGCGTGATCGCCGCCACAAAACCGACGTACCGACCGTGGCCCTGGTGGGATACACCAACGCCGGGAAGACCACCCTGTTCAACCGACTGACCAGGGCTGGCGCCGAAGCCTCGGATGCCCTGTTTGTGACACTGGATCCGCTGGTGCGACAGGTGACCTTACCGGACAGACGAGCCCTGCTCCTCAGTGATACGGTCGGCTTCATCGACCGGTTGCCGCACACGCTGGTGGCGGCGTTCCGTGCCACGCTCGAAGAGACGGCCGATGCCGATTTGGTCCTGCACGTGATCGATGCCTCGAATCCCGAGCACGAGCGCCATGCCGCGGCGGTGTCGCGGGTCCTTGAGGAAGTGGGGGCCACGGACGTGCCCCGCATCGAGGTGTACAACAAGACCGACCGCCTGTCGCGCGATGAATGCCGGCGTCTGGTGGAGGCCGACCCATCGGCCCTGCTGATCTCGGCGGCGACCGGGGCGGGGTGCGAGGCCTTGCTGACCAGCGTGGCGGCGCGCCTCGCACTCGACCAGCAGCGCGTACATCTCACGCTCAACCTGGCACACGCCGCGGATCGCGAACGCCTGCAGTGGGCCTACCGCCACGGCGCGGTGCAGAGTCAGACGTCGAGTGGTGACGTCGTGGAATTGGATGTCGACGTGCCGCGGCGGCTGGTCGCCCAGGTCGACGCCTCGGCCGACACCCCTCGCCGTCGGCCAGGGGCGACGCGACGATGAGCGCCACGCCCGTGCTGACGCTGGCGAACCAGCTGACGCTGCTGCGGATGTTCCTCATCCCGGCCTACGTCACGCTGACGCTCTACGGGGAATTCGGCTGGGCGTTGCTGGTGTTTCTCGTCGCCGGGGTCACCGATGCCCTCGACGGTCTCATCGCCCGGCTGGCGAACCAGAAGAGCGCCCTCGGTGCCTGGCTCGATCCGGCTGCCGACAAGCTGCTGCTGGTCACGACATTCGTGTTGCTGACGCTGCCGGACATCGGCCTGGTGAACCGCATTCCCGTGTGGCTGACCCTGTCGGTCATCAGCCGCGATGTCGGCATCATTCTGACCGTGGCCGTGGTCAGCTTGTCGTCGGGGCCGCGCGAGTTCCAGCCCTCGCCGCTTGGCAAAATCGCCACGGCCTGGTTCATCGTCACCTGCCTGGTGGTGATGTATTTCAACTGGCAGCGGCAGCCCTCGCCGCTGGTGGATGCGTGTGTGTGGGTGGCGATGGCCCTGACGGTGGCCTCGTCGGCCGACTACCTGTGGAGGGTGGGGCGGGGCGGACGCTGACGGGCGTGGGGCGAGACGCGAGCGGTCGCGCGCGCAGCCTCCAGCGGGATCATTCGCCCTCGACTCCCCCTGCGGACACGCTGCAGGGGGGCGCATGCGGGGCGACCTGCGGCGCCCCGCCCGTGCCTAGGACGAAGGGGCGACCTTGCTGCGGAAGTAGTCGATGGTCTTCGACAGCCCTTCTTCGAGTGACACCTTCGGTGCCCACCCCAGCAGCGTACGGGCGCGGGTGATGTCGGGCTGGCGCACCTTCGGATCGTCTTCCGGGAGCGGCTTGTAGATGATGCGGCTGCGCGAGCCGGTCATCTCGATGATGCGCCGGGCGATTTGCTCGATGGTCAGTTCCTGAGGGTTGCCGATGTTGACCGGGTCGTTGACCGGGGCTTCCATCAGCCGGATGATGCCGTCGACCAGGTCGCTCACGTAGCAGAAGCTCCGCGTCTGCGAGCCATCGCCGAACACGGTGACGTCTTCGTGGCGCAGCGCCTGCGACATGAAGGCCGGGACGGCGCGGCCGTCGTTCACGCGCATGCGCGGGCCGTAGGTGTTGAAGATGCGCACGATCTTCGTGTCGACGCCGTGGAAGCGCCGGTAGGCCACCGTCATCGCTTCCGCAAACCGCTTGGCCTCGTCATACACGCCGCGCGGCCCGATGGGATTGACGTTCCCCCAGTACGATTCCTTCTGCGGATGCTCGAGGGGGTCGCCGTAGACCTCCGACGTGGAGGCAATCAGGAATGTGGCCTTCTTGGCCTTCGCCAGTCCCAGGGCCTTGTGTGTGCCGAGGGCGCCGACCTTCAGCGTGGGGATGGGAAGCTCCAGATAGTCGATCGGGCTGGCTGGGCTCGCCCAGTGCAGCACGTAATCGACGGGGCCCTCGACATCGATGTAGTTGGTGACGTCATGGCGGATGAACTGGAAGTCGCGATCGCGCAGATGTGCGATGTTCGCCAGGTCGCCCGTGAGCAGGTTGTCGATGCCGATGACCGAGGCGCCGCGATCAAGCAGGGCCTCGGAGAGATGTGAACCGATGAAACCGGCTGCGCCGGTAATGACTACACGCACGGGATGCCTCCGGGCCGATGGACCACGCGCCTCAGATGGGCAGGTGGCGGTGAGGGATGATCGTCTTGAGTGCGGTCATCCAGATGATCTTGAAGTCGAGCGAGACCGACCAGTTCTCGATGTAATACAGGTCGTACTCGATCCGCTTTTCCAGTGACGTATTGCCGCGCCACCCGTTGACCTGCGCCCAGCCGGTGATGCCGGCCTTCACCTTGTGCCGCAGCATGTACTGGGGAATGCGGTGCTTGAATTGCTCGACAAAAAACGGCCGCTCCGGCCTCGGGCCGACAATGGACATGTCGCCCTTGAGCACATTCCAGAACTGGGGCCACTCGTCCAGGTCGTAGCGGCGCAGCCACGCCCCGATGGGGGTGGCGCGCGGGTCGTCTTCGTCGGCCCAGACCGGTCCGCTGCGGGCTTCCGCATCGAGCGGCATGGTGCGGAACTTGTAGACCGAGAACTGCTTGCCGTCGAGCCCCATCCGGTCTTGCTTGAAGAAGACCGGGCCTGGCGAGCTGCGCTTGATCAGCCAGGCGAAGAGGAGGCCGGGCAACGCCATGGCCGCGATCGCGAGGGCCGACAGGGCAATGTCCATGGCGCGCTTGATGACGGCGTTCACCCCATGGAGCGGCACGTCGTTCAGGTTGATGACCGGCACACCGTCGAGGTCCTCGAGCCGCGCGCGCAGCGCCATGAACTGCAGCACGTCCGGCACCACCTTGACGTCGACGCCTTCCCGACTGGTCGACTCGACCAGGTCGAGCAATTTCATGTGTTCGTCAAGGGGCAACGCCACGTAGAGATGGTCGATCTTCTCGTGCGTGACCAGCGCGGCGGCATCGCCGAGCGAGCCGAGCAGCGGCAGGCCGCGGTAGCCCAGGCGATCGCCACCGGCGCGATCGTCGACAAATCCGACGACCTGATACCCGAGCTCGCGGTGCTCGAGAATCTTGTCGGCCACCATGCGGCCGAGTTCGCCCGCGCCGGCAATCAGCACGCGGCGCAGCCCGACGCCGGCTATCCATCGTCTCTCGAGCGCCTCGCGGATGAACTTCCGCGACAGGTAGCCGAGCGCGATATTGCAGGCCAGGAAGAGTCCCCAGACCACCTGCGACACTTCGTAGACGCCGCGATCCTTCATGGCGTCGGGCACGTAGTAGGCCTGGAAGTAGAGCGTGGCCATGATGCCGAGTACCGTGGCGAAGATGCTGCCGACCAGGACGTTGAAGAAATCGTCAATGCGCGAGCGCCCGCGCCGCAGGCGATACAGGCCCTGCAGGTGGAACCCGAGCGGGACGATCACGGCGATGAAGGGCAGCACGTTGAGGTACTGCGTGAGTGGTGGATAGCCCCGCGTGACGGGAATCAGTCCGCTGTCAAACCGCAGCAGATAGGCCAGCAGGAACGCCACCATGCCCATCAGGGCATCGGTGAGCACGTGCAGGGCCACCAGCAGCCGGTTGTGGCGCCTTACCATGCGTGCCCCGGGGGCGCAGCCATGATGTCGTCGGTGGCTCGGCGCATGCCGTCGAGGAACGCGGCATGGGAGAACCGTTCGGCATGGGCCCTGATCGCCGCCTGGTCCCACGACCGCGCGAGGATGCGACGATACCCGTCGGCCAGTGCCTCGGCACTGGGGGCCTCCACCAGCACACCGGTGACATCAGGGATGACGGTGTCGAGTGCACCGCCGCGGGCCAGTGCCACCACGGGTCGCCCGCAGGCCTGCGCTTCAACCGGCACGATGCCGAAATCTTCCTCACCGGGCAGAACCGTCGCCACGCTGCAGCGATAGAGGTCGCGGATGGCCTCGTCCGACTGTCGACCCACCAGCTGCACCTGTCCGCCTGCGAAGGCGTCGAGCGCCGACCGCTCCGGCCCATCGCCCACGACGGTCAGGGCGACCCCGGCCTGATGCGCGGCCTGCATCGCCAGATCGACTCGCTTGTAGGGCACCAGGGCAGACACGATGAGGAAGTGGGATGACAGGGGAACCGCCGCCGGCGTGTAGAACACCGTGTCGACGGGAGGGAACACAATCGACGACTCCCGATTATAGTAAGCGCGGATTCGCCGCGCAACATACTGGGAAATGGCGAGATAGCGGTGCACACGGTGGGCGGTGTCGCGGTCCCAGCGGGCCAACCGGGCCATTACGGGGCGCAGCAGGGCGCTGGGGACGCGTCCGACCCGGTCGGCGCCGAAGTAGGCCTCGAACTGGTCCCAGGCATAGCGCATGGGCGTGAGGCAGTAGCACAGGTGCCGCGCCCGGCCCGGGACGACGACCGACTTGGCGGCACAGTGACTGGTGCTGACGACCAGATCGTATCCGTCGAGATCGAACTGTTCGATGGCCCAGGGAAACAGCGGCAGATACTCGCGATAGCGACGGGTCGCGGCTGGCAGCCACTGCAGCGGCGATGCCGTGATGCGGCGGCGCTCGATGGTGGGCGAGGTCGACCCCGGGGCGTGAAACAGGGTGAACAGGTCGGCCGACGGGAAGACCTCGCACAGGGCATCGAGGGCCTTCTCGCCACCGCGGTAGCCGGTCAGCCAGTCATGTATCAGCGCGACCTTCACCGCGCCAGCACCTCTCGGTACACCGCTTCGATCTGGCGGGCCGACCGCGCCCACGAGAACTCACGGGCACGTCGGGGGCCGGCCTCGCGCAGCCGTGCACTGACGGCCGTGTCGGTCAGGGCCCGCAGCATGCCATCGGCAATGGCCTCCGTGCTGGTGGGGTCCACGAGCAGCGCGGCGTCCCCTGCCACCTCGGGCAGTGACGAGACATTCGAGGTGACCACGGGCGTCCCGCACGCCATGGCTTCCAGCGGGGGCAGTCCGAATCCCTCGTAGAGCGACGGAAAGACAAAGGCCCCGGCCAACCGGTAGAACGACGCGAGCGTTTCCTGTGGCTGGTAGCCCAGGAAGCGCACGTGCTTGTCGAGCTGGTGCCGGTGCACGACCTGCCGGAGCTTGGGATAGTTCGACAGGTCATCCCCCACAATCACCAGCTTGAGGCCGTCAGGTCCCTGGGGCCGGGCGAGGCTGAAGGCGGCCACGAGCCGTTCGATGTTCTTGTGGGGTTTGATGTTGCCGACGTACAGCACGAAGGGATGGGTGAGCTGATAGCGCTGGCGGACGCGATCGGTCGTCGCCTCGTCGGGCGGCGTGAGAAACCGCTCGTCCATGGCGTTGTAGATGACCTGGACCTTGTCGGGGGCGATGTCCATGTAGTGCAGGATGTCCCGTTTCGAGGCCTCGGACACGGTGAGGACCCGGTCCGCCCGGTGCGTGGCCACGTAGATCGACCAGCGGGCGTAGTGGTAGGCCAGCGGGTTCGGCAGGTATTGCGGAAACATCAGGTGAATACAGTCGTGAATCGTGACCACCGAGCGGCACGGCGTCAGGGGCGGCAGCACGTAGTGGGGCTCGTGCAGCAGGTCGGCCCCGGTGCGGAACAGCCGCCACGGGATGCGGTACTGCTCGCCGAACGAGTAGGCCCCCGCGGCGGTCGTTACGCGGTCGAAGCGCGGCAACAGCGTGGCCAGCTCGGCCGCATCCTCCGGGCGGCAGAGCAGCACGTACTCGAGGTCGGCAGGCGACGCATGCAATTGCAGGGCGATCTGGCGGATGTAGGTGCCGATGCCGAAATCGTTGAACTTCCGTGCGTCGATGGCGATGCGTTTAGCCATGGGGGGGCGTGCCCGTCAGGCGAAGATACCACCGCAGCAGGCCAACCCAGCGGGGATGATGCTTCTGATAGAACGCCACCTGGCTCTGTCGCCGGAGCCGGTCCGTCAGCGGATTGGTCGCGGCCGATTGGCCCCTCAGATGTGTCACGGTGACCGAGGGATCGAACTGCACGGCGTATCCCAGGCGGCGCACCGACGCGCACAGGTCGACATCCTCCGTATACAGGAAGTAGCGCTCATCGAGGCCGCCGACGGCGTCGAGCGCGTCGCGCCGGATGAGCAGACAGGCACCGCTGACCCAGTCGCGGCTACCCGCGCAGGACGTCAGCCGGGCGATGGCCTGCTGGGCGACGCGCCACCCGCGGCGCGCCCCGGCGAGGCGCAGTTTCTGTCGGAGTTCCCCCCAGGGGGAGACCATCGGCCCGAATGACAGCTCGGGCGTGCCCTGCGCATCGACGAGTCGCGGCCCGATGATGCCGGTGCCGGGGGCTGCCAGGAGGTGTGCCGCCAGTGCGTCGATGGCCCCGGGTGGCACCACCGTATCGGGATTCAGCAGCAGCACGAGCGGGGCGGTCGTGGCGCGGATGCCCACGTTGTTGGCGGCCGAGAACCCGCGGTTGTCCTGCAGGGCCACCACCCGGACCGTGGGCCAGGTCGTCGTCACGTGGGCGACGGTGTCGTCGGTGGACGCATTGTCGACCACGACCACTTCGGCCGGCCCGGATCCGGCGTCATGCGGAATAACCGAGCGCAGACAGCGCTCGATGTCCGTGCGTGAGTTATACGTGACAATCACCACGGCGACCGACTCAGGCGACACCGGCCACCTCGCGAAGGAGCTGCAGGGTGGCCGACGCCGTGTGCGACCAGTGATAGCGTGCCAGCGTGGGGGCCGCCTCACGTCGAAGTGCGCGTCGCGCTTCAGCGCTGGTCAGCAGTTCCAGCAGGGCCGCCCCGAGGTCGGGCACCAGATGGTCGCCGGGGGCGATGCGCCGGGCCGCGTCGCCGTAGACCTCGCGACTGATCTCCGTGTCGAGGACGACCGGTACCGCGCCGTGGGCCATCGCTTCGAGCGGGGTGAGCCCGAAGCCCTCGTAATCGGACAGGAACGCAAACACCGACGCGGCAGCATATGCCTGCTGAAGCGCCGCGTCATCGACGAACGAGCGAATGCGCACGCGGACGCGCGCAGCGGCAGGGGCGGTATCGAGCTCGTGGCAGAGCGGCACGCCGGGTGGCATCCGGTTGTCGCCGATGATGTCGAGTATGGCGGTCGGGTGCTGAGGAGCGACGTGGCGCAGGAAGGCGGCGATGAGCGCGTCGACATGACGTCGCGCGAAAATCGACCCGACGTAGAGAATGCCAGCCGCCGGCTCCAGGGGACCGTGGCCCGGTGGCGGCGCCGCAGGGGCGGTCGGGGCACCGAGCGGGGTCACCCGCACGCGTGCTGGGTCGCACCCCGTCCATCGGATGATTTCGCGTCGCGAAAAATCAGAAACGGTCAGCACACCATCGGCGTGACGTGCGCTGTATCGGGTGAGCACGCGGCGGCGCCACCCCTCCCGCCAGCTGAACCACTCGGGATGTGCCGAGAAGGACATGTCGTGGATCGTGACCACACGCGGACACGGCACGAGGCACGGCATGGTGTACGCCGGGCTGAAGAGCACGGAGGGTGCGTCTGCCGCCACGGCGCGGGCCAGGTGCCACTGCTCCCAGTGTGTACCGCCACGCCCGGGGATGATGTGCACCGCCTGCCGGAAGGCGTCTGGGACTTCCGGGACATCGTGGGCATAGAGCCGCCATGTGTGCGTGGTCGCCGCCGGGTCACGGGACCAGGCCTCGAGCAGTGCGCCCAGGTAGCGGCCCACCCCGGTTCTGTGGCCACAGAGTTCACGGGCGTCGACGGCGATGGTCACCGGGCGCGCTCCGAGGCGGCGCGATACGCCTGCCACATGACCCGCGCGCTGTGCGACCAGTCGAAGGTGGCGGCCTGCGCGAGGCTGCGTGCGGAGGCGGCGGCCGATTCGTCGGGTTCGAGCAGGCGCTGCATTGCCGTGGCGAAGGCATCGGCGTCGTGCGGGTCGATCGGGTGCGCTGCGGGCCCTGCGACCTCTGGCAGCGATCCGCCGGACGAGACAATCACCGGCACACCGGCGGCCATGGCTTCCAGAACCGGCAAGCCAAATCCTTCGTCCAGGGAGGGCATCACCAGAGCGTACGCGTCAGCCAGCAGGCGCTGCCGTGTCTCGTCGTCGACGTATCCGGGTCGCCGGACGTGCCCGGCGATGTCCGGGGCGTCGGCCCGACGGTGCCAGACCTCCGCCGCAGGAGTCGACTGGCCGGCCAGGACGAGAGGCGGTGCCTTGGGACAGCGCGCCCGCAGGAGGGCGTAGGCCTCCAGCAGCACCCCGAGATTTTTCCGCGGCTCCAGCGTGCCCAGCGCCAGAAAGTGTCGGGGCGCCCGCGTGGCCCGCAGCGTCCGCACGGCACCGGCCCACGGAGGCACCCCGGGGGGGCACACGGTCACGCGCTCTGTGGAGACACCGAGTGTGGCCTGCACATCGCGCGCCGTGTAGTGCGAGGACACGACAATGCCCTGCGCCCGCCGTGCATGCGCGTGGACCCGGGACGGATAGTCGCGCCGCATCTCGGCACGCATCCGCTCGGGATGCCGAAGGAAGTGCAGGTCGTGGATGGTAATGAGGCCGGCGGCCCGCCGCGCGGGTATCAGCAGGGGGCTGGACGCGTGCACCACATCGGCCGAGCCTCCCAGCCAGTCGACGGGCGGCCACGACAGGCGATGCCACGCCCAGGTCAGCGGGCGCACCGGCACACGACAATCGATGAACGCCAGTCCTGTCAGTTCGGACCGGGCCGCCGCCGTCGGGCGATCTTTCCAGGAGGAGGTGAAGGCCGACAGGCCATCGCTCGGCGGCACCAGCGGTCCGTCGGGAGCGAGGAGCGCGCGCAGCAGCTGGTGCACGTAGGCGCCGACACCCGTGGGCTGCCGCAGCGCCGGGCGATAATCGACGAGCACGTGCACGCGCCAGGACGTTATCACAGATGTAACAAGTCCTTGCCTGTCAGTATGTTGACACTGTTTTTCTGCGGGTGATACCCTCATCGTTTTGCAGCACGATTCGCGGCGGGTCCGTGGATCCAGAGGCCGATTTATGAAGATTGCTGTCGTGGGTACCGGGTACGTGGGATTAGTCGTGGGGGCCTGCCTGGCCGAGTCAGGTAATGACGTCATCTGCGTCGACAAGGACGAGGCCAAGGTCAAGGCCCTGCGGCGGGGCAAGATACCGATTTTCGAGCCAGGTCTCGAAGAGCTGGTGCGCCGCAACAAGGCCGAAGGACGACTGACCTTCACCACCGTGCTGGGCAAGGCCGTCAAGGCCTCGCAGATCATCTTCATCGCCGTCGGCACGCCCCAGGGCGAAGACGGTTCGGCCGATCTTCAGCACGTGCTGGCAGTGGCGCGTGATGTGGGCCGCGCGATGGACGGCTACCGGGTCATTGTCAACAAGAGCACGGTGCCCGTGGGGACGGCCGACAAGGTGCGCGCCATCATCCGCCGGGAAACCCAGCACCCGTTCAGCGTGGTCAGCAATCCCGAGTTCCTCAAACAGGGCGCGGCCGTGGACGACTTCATGAAGCCCGACCGTGTGGTGATCGGGGCGGACGACCCCCGGGGCGCCGAGATGATGGTGGCCCTCCACAAACCGTTCACCCGCACCGGCGCGCGCATCATGGTGATGGACTGCGCAAGCGCCGAGCTGTCGAAGTACGCCGCCAACGCGCTGCTGGCGACGAAAATCTCGTTCATGAACGAAATCGCCAACGTCTGCGACCGGTTCGGCGCCGACGTGGACCACGTGCGGCAGGCGGTCGGGGCCGATAAGCGCATCGGCCCGTCGTTCCTGTTTCCCGGCGTCGGCTACGGCGGCAGCTGTTTCCCGAAGGACGTGACGGCTCTGGTCCGCTTCTCGGCCGACAAGGACTACGACTTCAAGATTCTGAAGGCCGTCGAGACCGTGAATCAGCTCCAGAAGCGGGTGCTGGTCAGCAAGATCTCCCGGCACTTCGGTGGCAAGCTCAAGGGCAAGACCATTGCGATCTGGGGTCTGGCCTTCAAGCCCAAGACCGACGACATGCGTGAGGCTCCGGCCATTCCTATCATCGAAGCCCTGCTGGCGAAGGGGGCCAAGGTGCAGGCCTTCGACCCTGAGGCGATGCGGGTGGCGCGAGGCCTGTTCGGATCGACGATTACCTATGCCTCGCGGAGCTATGACGCGCTGAAGGGTGCCGATGCCCTGGCGGTGGTGACCGAGTGGCACGAATTCCGTGAACCCGATTTTGCGCGCATGCGCAAACTGCTGAATGCGCCGGTCATCTTCGACGGCCGGAACATCTACGAGAAAGACCAGATGCAGGCGCAGGGCTTCACCTACTACTCGATCGGGAGATAGCTGTGGCGCGTGTCCTCGTGTGCGGTGGCGCCGGATACATCGGCAGCCACGCCGTCCGGGCCTTGCGGCGCGCGGGGCATGCCGTGGTGGTGCTCGACGATGTGTCGGCCGGGCACGCAGCAGCGGTGCCCCCTGATGTGCCGCTGGTGCGCGCGGGCATGCACGATGTCGCGGCGGTGCAGGCCGCACTGACCGGGCACGCCATCGACGCGGTGATGCACTTTGCCGCGTGGCTGGATGTGGGCGCGTCGGTGCGTGACCCGCTGGGCTATTACCACAACAACGTCACCGGGTCGCTGGCCGTGCTCACGGCCATGCAGCGCGCGGACGTGCGGGTGCTCGTGTTCTCGTCGACGTGCGCGACCTACGGCGAACCTGTGCGGGTCCCGATGGACGAGTCGCTGACGCCCCACCCCATCAACGCCTACGGCGAGACCAAGCTCGCCATCGAACGCGCCCTGCCGCATCTGGCTACGGCCTACGGGCTGCGGTTTGTCGCCCTCCGCTACTTCAACGCGGCGGGGGCCGAACCTGACGGGACCATTGGCGAAGATCACTGGCCCGAGATTCATCTGATTCCGCGCGCCATCGAAGCGGCGACCGGTGGTCGGCCGCTGACGGTCTTCGGCGACGACTACCCGACGCCGGACGGGACGTGCCTGCGCGATTACATCCATGTCACCGATCTGGCCGATGCCCATGTGCGTGCGCTCGATGTCCTGATGGCCGAGGGGCCGTCGGGCGTCTTTAATGTGGGTACCGGACAGCCGCATTCGGTGCGGCAGGTGATTGATACGGTGTCGCGTGTGGTCGGACAGCCGGTGCGGTGGCAGATAGGCGCACGCCGTGAGGGTGATCCGTCGGCGCTGTATGCCGCCAGCGACCGGATTCGGCAGGCGCTGGGCTGGCAGCCGCGGTTTCCTGACCTCGACACGATTGTGCAGCATGCCTGGGCCTGGCACCGGGCCCATCCCCGCGGCTACGACGACCGACCCGACCGGGCATGACCGCGTTCCTTCGCCTGCTGGCCTATGCCCGGGTACACCGGGGCCTCATCGCCGGAGCTGGTGTCGCGATGGTGGGTTACGGTGCGGCGTCTGCGGCAGTGGCGTGGCTGATCAAGCCCATTGTGGACGAGGTGCTTCCGGCACAGGAGCGTCTCGGCTTCGTGGTGGTGACGCT
>JBIIDF010000223.1:0-5239 GCA_044238535.1 Vicinamibacterales bacterium | reverse complement strand
ACGATGCCGCCGGTGATGAGGAGATCGACGGGGGCGCGACTGTCTGGGGGAGGGGCGGGCGGGGGGGTGACGCGGCAGGCACCGAGTGCCACGAGAATCGCGCACAGGACGACACGGTGAAGTGGTGTCCGCATGGGGCATTGTAGCGCGGTGTGTCTCGTGGGCGCCGTGGTCCTGGCGGGCGGTGCCTGGTGTTGGCCTGCGGTATGCTGTCGCCCGTGCTGCATCTTGTCTCGCATCCGGTGGCGCACGACTGCCTGGCGCAGTTGCGTGACGTCTCAACGCCGTCTGACCGATTCCGCCTGCTGACCGAGCGCATCAGCCTCGTCATTGCGACCGAGGCCATGGCCTCGCTGCCGAGCCGCCCGGTGCCGGTGACGACGCCTCTGGCCGAAACCACGGGCCAGCGGATTGGTGTGGATGTGGTGGTGGTGCCCGTGATGCGGGCGGGGCTGGCGATGCTGCCCGGCCTGCTGCAGCTGGTGCCCGAGGCCCGGGTGGGGTTCATCGGACTCAAGCGGAACGAGGAGACGGCGGTGGCCTCGCGCTACTTCGAGCGTCTGCCCGAGGCCTTGGCGGACAGCCACGTGTTTCTGATTGACCCGATGCTGGCCACGGGCGGCAGTGCCATCGACGCCATCCGGCTGCTACGGGAGGCGGGTGCCCGCCACATCAGCCTGCTGTGCATCGTGGCGGCCCCCGAGGGTGTGCAGGCGGTCGAGGCGGCGTTCCCTGACGTGACGCTCTACTGCCCCACGGTCGACACGGCGCTCAATGCCCGGAAATTCATCGTCCCGGGCCTGGGGGACTTTGGTGACCGCCTCTACGGCACCACGTAACTCGTGGTAAACTGCTAGGTGTTCCCGGTTGCGCGCTTGGCTCAGTGGTAGAGCATCGCCTTCACACGGCGGGGGTCCAAGGTTCGAATCCTTGAGCGCGCACCACTTCCCTTCCCTGAATTTCAACACCCGGTAGGCTCTGGCGATGGATGCGCAACGGCGCTATTGCGGCCGGAGTGCTTCTGGGGCGCACACGCCTCCCCGGGGGGAGCGCCACCGACCTGGCCTGGCACTCCATAGCCCGCGAGGTCGTCGCCCCTCTCATCACGTCGCTCCGTCCCGTCCGCTGGACACGTTCCCATGAACGACTGGGGCTGCGAGCCTGTGACGTGCATGGGGGAGCGGATGCGGTGTCCAGGCAGTGACACCTAGACGCCGGCCCCTGCCGGACGAGGATTCATGGCAACGGCTCCACCAGCAGCATTTGTGGCCATCCCTGGACGTAAGTGACACCGTAGCCGAGGCTGACGACGTACTCGATCAGGGCTGATCGCTCGCGCGCGAACCAGGCGTGGTCCCAGGCCTCAAGCAGGAGCGTCGGCCGATGCGCCTCCAGCGTGCGCACAGCGCCGCGAAGGATCTCGATCTCGCACCCCTCCGCGTCGATCTTGATGAGTCCGACATCAGCGAGCCTGAGGTCGTCAAGCTGTGCGGCGCGCACGCGCTCAACCGCGAGGACATCCCCCAGTTCCGGTCTGTGCCTGACTGTCGAACCTCCTCCGTCGACCGAGACCACGTGGAGGTCGATGGCTCCGCGGCTGCCCAGCGCCATGTTGAAGCAGACAACGTTGTCGAGTTCGGCCAGTCGCGTGCCCTCGCGGAGGCGCTCGAACGTGGTTCGCTGGGGCTCGAAGGCGTACACGGTCTTGCAGCACTGCGCGACGTGCTGGGCCCACGACCCGACGTGCGCCCCAATGTCTATGAAGGTCTGGTCGGCCGTGATGAACTGAGTAGCCCACGCGATCAGGGCCGCCTCGGGTGCGCCGCCATTCCTGACGAAGTAGGCTTCTTCTTCAGCGTCTCGCAACAGGTAACAGGACCTCGGCGAGAACGCCGGCCGAAACGCCCGCAGATGCGGGAACGCCGACGTCAGGGATGCGGCCACGGAATGCATCGTGTTGAGTATCTCTCGCCGAGAGGCCGTTCCCATAGCCCCCCGACCTCGCGCGCATTGTCAGGCTGGGCGCAGACGTTCGCCACGCAAACACCACATTCGCGGCCGCACCACGAAAAAACCTGGCGCATCACACCCGAGACGCACGTGCGCAGCAACAGCCGTTCAGCATGCCTGGCCAGAGGGCATCCCCACGGCACATGTCCCATTCATCGGCTCGGTGACACGGCGGCGCGCGTCACCGGTTCTGACACAGCAGCGCCTGCCAGCGGGCCACCACGTGAGTGCCCACCGCGTGAGACCATCCGTGAGCATCACCACGGTGCGCGCCCGGAGGTATCGCCGTTTCGAAGCGTTGAGCGCTCATGCCGGTGTCGCCATCGGCGACCTGCTTGCTCCCGACGCCAACCTCTTCACCTGGTGGCACGAGCCCGAGGACCGGTTCGTCTCGGCGTTCTTCTTCGTCGTCGTGCAGGAGCGTCAGAGGCGCCACGCGGAATACATCGCCCACCAACGTCTGATAGTGACCGGTACATCGTCGGCACAGCCACTTCCTACGGACGATCGGCCGAGGTTCGGATCCTTCAGCGCGCAGCCTGAGCGTGC
This sequence comes from Vicinamibacterales bacterium, assembly GCA_044238535.1. Taxonomy (GTDB): domain Bacteria; phylum Acidobacteriota; class Vicinamibacteria; order Vicinamibacterales; family UBA2999; genus VFZN01. The sequence goes on along the minus strand of JBIIDF010000223.1, from coordinate 2,680 downwards.
TCGTGCTCGATGCCCGAGGCCATCACACCCGGTTCGGCGCCGAAGTGCGCCTGCGCGACGCCTCCGGACGCCTGCTGGGCACGCGCCATGTGCTGACCGGCGACGGCTACAACTCCCAGCGTGCCGCGCCGCTGCACTTCGGCCTGGCACGGATGCATCCGGCGACCGTGGCGGTCACCTTCATGGGCGACAGCGGCCGCACGGTGCAGACGCTCAGGAACGTCAACCCGGCCGACCATGCCGGTAAGTCGCTGGTGGTTCACCAGGCCGGCGGACGTTCGGCGCCCCAGCCGTCTGGGATAAACTACCTAGGTAAGTATGACGCCTCACCTCGGTATCCGGACGGCAGAATACGACCGGCAGATCCTGACCTTCATCCCGCCCTCCGACGAGATGCTCGACCAAGCGGCGGCGTGATGCGCGCGTTGTCGGCATCCATGGTGACGCGGCGACGCTGGCGATGGCGGCACAACGCCTCGGCCGCACGCTCGGGCTTCTTCGAGCAGACACCCTTTCCCTCGTGTGACGTCGTCACCGCGTCGTTCTCGCTCCATCACATTGCCGAGCCGGCCGTGAAGGCGGGGAACTTCGCCAGGGCTGTTGCGGCGCTCCGTCCCGGCGGCATGCTCGTCAACGCCGCCGCATGCTGGCCGGCGAACCGGCGCTGCGCGTGGGCCGGCGAGGATACCTCCTTTCCGCTCGACCTCGAGATGTCGCTGCTACGCGAGGCGGGCTTCGTCGTGGACGTCTCGTGGCACCAGGACGGCTTCGCCGTGCTCCCTGCGACCAGGCCACCGTGGGCGTTGCCGAGGCGCGGGCCTCTGGATTCCGAAGTATGCCACTAGGTCGGATGTTGATCGTTCTCGACGCGTACGTCGCGGATGCACAGGCCCTATCCACGACACTGGACAGCCTGGTCCTGCAGCAGGCCCGTCTCTACATGGTCGAAATCGTGGTGCTGGTCTCGTATCGGACAACCTTCAACGACATGCTGTACGTCGATCGCCTGCGCGATATCGAGAACTACAGGCCGCTGAAGATCACGATCGACAGGAGCGCCGATGACATCACCCAACCCGGACGGCGCTTGCGACCGATGCAGTCTGCGGCGCACGAGTTCGTGCTCTACCTCAACCAAGGTGACAAACTCGGACCGGGCTTCATCGACAAGGCCTGTCTGATCCTCGAAACCGAGCCTTCCGCCGCCTGGGTCGATCCCAAGCACGGCGGCAAGCTCGCACCGGGCCGAGCCGTCAGCAGGGGGCCATTCACGACGGCCTCCTCCTTCCTGATCGGGCCCCGCTACTCGAGTGGGTTCGTCTATCGGCGGCAGGACCTTGCCGAGGCGGCAGCGGCCGTGCGCTGGCCGGGGCGCCACAATCTGCTGCTGGACCTCATCGTGCAGACCCGCCTCCTGGGACGCGGCCGCTTCCCCATACGCACCCCGGAGATCGAGTGCGTGCATGGCAGCCATTTCCCTCTCAGCGGCCTGACGCTGAAGCCGTTTGCGGCACTCATGGCCGTGGCGCTGCGATCGACGGGCCTGCGCGCCCTGCTGCTGTGGTGGGGGCTGACTGCAGCGCAACGGCGCGTCAGGATCGATCGCGGCCACGTGCGCCGCTTCGACCCCAGGTGGCTTCTCGACAGCTTCGTGTCGGGAGTCTTCCGGCGATTTGGCCTCGGAGACCGCTTTGTGGCCGCAGACCCGGCGCTGATCTTCAGACTGCTGGTCTCGCCGCTTCGGTTTGAGCAGCACGTGCTCCAGTCCAAGGGCAGCCTGAACCTCGCCGACATCCGCTCCGGCTTCGTCAGAAGGCCGAAGCTGCCTGTGCCACAGCGCGACGAGGCACCCCTCGGCTCGGGGGTACTGTTCGCACACACGAACTGGACCGTGGGCGGTGCGGAACGCGTCCTGCAGACCTGGATGGCCTCCGCGAGGAGTGCCGGCATAGAGCAGATCCTCGAGGCCACCGAACGGGAGAACTGGACCTCCGGCCAGCCCGATACGAGCTTCGTCCTCACGGACTCCGTCGTCCGTCGGCAGTTTGCCGAACTCGGTGACGAGCAGTACAGCCTCGAAACTCTTACTCCGTCGCCTCTGGGGCGGATGAAGCTGCTGCTCGAGCTGGTGGCGAGGGCCCGGCCCGGCCTGCTGTTCATCTCGGGCAATTCGTACGCCTATGCCGCCCTGCCGGCACTGAAGGCGCGGTTCCCTGGGCTCATCGTGGTCGACATCCTCCACAACGAATGGGGCAGCGACTTCGACTGGTTTAACATCGCCGCCGAATACGACCAGTACATCGACCGCCGCATCGTCATTTCCGATCACTGGCGACGGGTGCTCGTCGAGAAATACCGCACGCCTTTCACCAAGATCCTGCTGGTGGAGAACGGCGTCCCGCTCGAGGCCTTCTCCCCCGACGAGGCAGAGCGGAAGCGGCTGCGCTTGCTGGCGAAGTATGGCGAGGGCGACCGCGTGATCTGCTTTGTCGGGCGCCTGCACGAACAGAAGCGACCCGAGGTATTCTTCGAACTGGCCCGTCTATTCCGGGGATCACCCGAATACAGGTTCGTCGTCGCCGGAGACGGTCCGCTGCGAGCCGGTCTGCTCGAGCGCTACGCCGACCTCGACAACCTCACCTACCTGGGGGCGACAGACAGGGTGGCCGAGTTGCTGCAG
>JBIIDF010000018.1:0-18067 GCA_044238535.1 Vicinamibacterales bacterium | reverse complement strand
CGTCGCGTCCGGGCGATGCGCCGCCCCCCGACGGCGCGGACCAGTTCGACGCCCTCGTGACGAAGCCCGTGACCGCCGTCCAGTTGACGGCCGCACTGGCGCAGCAGTTGCGCCAGCGCGGGCCGTCGGGCTCGACCTAAAGCGTGGTGCTGGCTGCGCCGTCGACGAACAGGCCCTGCCCGCTGATGTAGCTGGCACGCGCCGAGGCCAGGAACACGACGAGGTTGGCAAACTCCTCGGGCCGTCCCAGTCGACCGAGCGGAATGCTGGCCACCGACGCCCGCCGCACGGCGTCCAGATCCTGACCGGTGCGGGTCGCGTTGGCGCGGTCCAGTTCGTCAATGCGCTCGGTGCTGATGCGACCGGGCGCCACGACGTTGACCAGAATGCCCCGCGGTGCCAGTTCCTGCGACATGGTCTTGGCCAGTCCCCAGACGCCGGCGCGGAACGCGTTGGACAGCACCAGATTCGGAATGGGTTGCCGAATCGAGGATGACGCGATCGTGATGACGCGCCCATACCCGGCGCGGGTCATTTCCGGCACCGCCGCGTGCACCACCCGCACGAAGCTCATCAGATTCTGCTCGAATGCCTGGGCCCACTGTGGCTCGGTCACCGCGGTGAAACCGCCGGCCGGGGGACCGCCTGCGTTGTGCACCAGAATCTCGAGGCCGCCCATCGCAGCGACCGCCCGCCCGACCAGCTGTTCGGCATCGGCAGCGCTGCTCACATCGGCCACCAGGGGCACGACCGTCGCCCCGGTGTCCGCTCGGATGCTCGCTGCGGCCGCCTCGATGCGCGCCTGGTCACGGCTGCAGATGACGAGAGTGCAGCCTTCCGCAGCGAGTCCGCGGGCACAGGCGTATCCGAGCCCCCGGCTTGCGGCCAGCACCAGTGCGCGCTTGCCTTTCAGTTCCAGATCCATCGTGCAAATGCTCCTTGCGTAAGGTCAGTGCGTGCGTCGGAACCGGGAGCCAGTGCTCGCCACCATCCGACGCGCTGTCCGTGGGGACACCACCCGCGCCAGCCAGGCGATGAGGCGGTTGACCTGTCCGGGGATGTGCACCGGCGTCCCCCGCATCACGGCGGCATACCCTTCCTCAACCACCTCGGGGGCCGACTGCCAGACCCAGCGCGGCAGCTGATTCACCTGGTCACGGGTGCCGAGCACGTCATGGAACTCGGTGTAGGTGAACCCCGGACAGACTGCCGTGCAGTGTATCCCGCGCGAGGCATATTCGGCGTGCAGGGCTTCGGCCGCCCGGATGAGGAAGGCTTTGCTGGCGGCGTACAACGTGTGTCCTGCCGGGGCCGGCACATGCCCCGCCAGTGAGGCGACGTGGATGATGCGCCCATACCCGCGCGCCAGCATGCCGGGCAGCATCCGGTGCGTCACCTCGCAGACCGACGTCACCATGACCTGCAGAAACCGCGCATGCGTCTGCCAGTCGCTGTCGGCATAGCGTCCGGGCACCCCGTAGCCGGCGTTGTTCACCAGCAGGTCGACGCCCCGGGCACCGACCCAGGCTTCGAGGCGTGCCGGCGCTTCCGGGTCGGCCAGGTCGACGGCGTGCACATCCACCGTGACACCGTGTGCCTCGCGCAGTGAGGCGGCCAGGGCCTCGAGCCGGTCGGCCCGCCGGGCCGTCAGCAACAGGCCGTACCCGCGCGCGGCCAGCGCCGAGGCGAATGCCGCACCGATGCCGGCCGATGCGCCGGTAATGAGAGCTGTTCGTCCGAGACCATCGCGAGTCATGTGTGCAGTATAGGTATCATGGTCATCAGGGTCCGTCTTCTGCCCCGGACCTGGAAGAGGGTCTGATGCATCTGCGTCTTCGTGCGGGTCTTCTGCTGCTGGTGCTACCGCTGACTGGCTGCCTCAAGAGCACCACGCTCATCACGGTCGACCGCGCCGGGCGCGGCACCATCGAGCAGACACTGCTCTCCGGCACCAAGGAGCCGACCGCAGCGGTCGCCGGATTCGGGCCCAGTGCCGCGACGCCTCCGGCAGACATGGCCGCGATGGCGGCCGCGCTCGGTCCCGGGGTGCGCTTTGTGTCGCAACGTCCCGCGCAGGCGGGGGGATTCACCGGCACCACCGCCCTCTTTGCGTTCGACGACATCCGCACCGTGCGGCTCCGCACAGATCCGAACGCGCCCGCCGAAGCGGCGCCCATCGCCTTTGCCCTCGTGCCGCAGGGTGACGGGCAACTGCTGACGGTGACCCTGGAACAGCCGAACGCAGCTGCCGCCCCAGGGGCCGCGGCCCCGCCCGCTCTCCCGGTGTTCGGCACGCCGTCGGCGCAGGTGCTGCCGCCGGCGCCACCCGCGCTCGGGCCGAATCTGGCAGACCCGGCCGTTGTCCAGATGGTGAAGCGCACGGTAGACGGCTTCCAGATGTCGGTCGCGCTGCAGGTGCAGGGCACCATCACCGGCACCAGCGCCACTCAGGTGACGGGCTCGCGAGTCACGTTGCTCGATGTCGACGCCGCCACCCTGCTGGCCAATCCCGACACCCCCGGACGTCTGCAGGGCGTCCTTCGGCCCGGCATCTCGCTGACCGAACTGCGTCCGCAGTTGAAGGGGTTGAAGGGGGTGGTACTCGAAGGCCCGTCGGTCACCGTGGCCTTCAAATAGGGGTCATTCCAGGGGATGTCTCCGCGGCAGCGTGGTCACCAGCAGTTCCGTGACCCCGACGCGGCCGCTAACCCTGGTGCTGATGGCCCGTCGGGCAGACACCCGGAACGCGCGGAGTCCCGACTGGCGGGCGAAGGACGATTCATAGAGCGCACGCGTCAGGGGTGACACCGAATTGCTCAGCAGTACGTGCACCTGGTGCGTCGCCAGCACCACCGCCAGGTCGCGCAACCGCTGCTGTTCCGCATCGGAGAACCCGGCGGCGGTGTAGGCCCGAAAGTGCGCCGTCCGGCTCAGCGGCGCATACGGCGGGTCGAAATAGACGAATCCACCGGGCGGGAGGGAGGCGCCGACCTCCTGGTAGTCCGCCGTGGCGAGCGTAATGCGGGGATCCTGAAGCACACGCGCGACGGCCCGCAGGTTGTCTGCGTCGCAGATGCGTGGCCGGGCATAGCGCCCCAGGGGCGTATTGAACGCGCCGAGGGCGTTGGTGCGATACAGCCCGTTGAAACAGGTGCGATTCAGATAGATGAAGGCTGCCGCCAGATCGAGCGTCGCCGCCGGTGACACCGTGCGGGCGCCCGTGCTGCCTGAGCGCAGGCGATTGAACTGCGCATCGCGCACCTCGTAGTAGTGCTGCGCGGCGTCGCGCGCATGACCGCGGGCCAGCCGTTCCAACCGCCGAATCACCGCCTCTACGTCGTCACGCAGGGCGACGTAGGTCGCGACCAGGTCGGCGTTGGTATCGGACAGGCGCACGGGGACGCCGGGCAGGCGTCCGCGTCGCACCAGGTCGAAAAACAGCGCCCCGCTGCCGAGAAACGGCTCGGCATAGGCCGAGAAGTGCACCGGCACACACCGTCGAATCTGCGGGAGCAGCTGGCGCTTGCCGCCTGCCCATTTGAGAAAGGGAATTGCCATGCCGGGTATGCGAGATGCAGGGGGGACGGGCCCGTCGGACGGGCTGACCGTCTGCCCCGTATCCTAGCACCCGGGCATCGCACGAACCCGGCGAACCGTGTTACGCTCCTCACAGCAGCCGAGCTCCCCCGCGCGAAAGTGGCGGAACTGGCAGACGCACCGGACTTAGGATCCGGCAGCCGCAAGGCTATGGGGGTTCGACTCCCCCCTTTCGCACTCACTTCTCTTGCCCACATCACCCGCATGAAGACGGAACTGGTAGACGTCAGCGAAACCCGCCGATCCCTCGCAGTGGAAATCCCGACCGACCGCGTCGATGCCGAACTTGAGCGCGTCACCCGGCGCTATGCATCGCAGGCACGCCTGCCCGGTTTCCGCCCGGGCAAGGTTCCGGCGTCCGTCATCCGCAAGCGGTTCCGTGCCCAGATTTTCCAGGATGCCGCCGAACACCTGATCGGCCACGCCGTCGAGGATGTGCTGAACGAGCGCGGCCTGCAGCCCCTCGAAACGCCCGACGTCAAGGATGTCGCCATCGACGAGGGCAAGCCGCTGACCTTTACTGCCCTGTTCGACGTCGTACCGCCCTTCGACCCGGGCGACCTCGGCACGATTGAAGCCACCCGCCCCTCGACGACCGTCGAGGACGCGGCCATCGAGCAGGCACTCGAACGTCTGCGCGACCGCGCAGCCCGCTTCGAACCGGCAGAATCCTCCGCCCTCGAGATGGGCCACACGGCCGTCATGAGCCTCGTGCGTCAGGGCACCTCGATCGACGGCACCCCCGGCGAGGAAGAGAAAGTCGATCAGGCCTCCATCGAGATCGGCGCGCCCCAGAATCCCCCGGGCTTCGATGCCGCCGTCGTCGGCATGACCGCCGGCGAGTCGCGCGCGTTCGACGTGACCTACCCTGCCGATTACAGCAACGCCGACCTGGCTGGCGGCACGGTGCACTATCAGGTGACGCTCAAGGACATCAAGCGCCGCATCGTCCCCACCCTCGATGACGACTTTGCCCGTGACCTCGGCGAGTTCGAGTCGCTCGAAGCCCTCCGCGCCCGCGTCAAGGCCGACCTCGAAGCCGAGGCAGCCGATGCCTCCGACCGGCAGGTGCGGAATGATGTGCTCAAGGCCCTGGCCGCGCGCGTGCCGTTCACGGTGCCGCCGTCGCTGGTCGACCGGGAAATCGATCGCCGCCTGCAGGATTTCGCCCGGCGTCTGATGGATCAGCGCATCGATCCCCGGCAGGCCAACATCGACTGGGCCGCCTTCCGGGAAGCGCAGCGTGAACCGGCCACCGACTCGGTCAAGTCCGCCATGGTGCTCGACGCCATCGTCCAGCGCGAGGCGATTACCGCGACCGACGACGATGTCGACGCCGAACTCCAGAAATATGCCGCCGGCACCGGGCGCACGGCGGAGGCGATCCGCGCTCGTCTGGCCGCCGACGGCGAGCTGCCGCGCCTTGTGGCGGGCCTGCGTCGCGAGAAGGCCATGCAGGCCGCCATGGCTCAGGCCAAGGTGACCACCGCCTGACCATCGGTGCTGTCCCCCTCCCGCTGACCGGAAACGAGACCCGTATGCCGATGCCCACGCCCCACAACACCCTGGTGCCGATGGTGGTTGAACAGACCAACCGCGGCGAACGTGCCTACGACATCTTCTCGCGGCTGCTCAAGGACAACATCATCTTCATCGGCACGCCCATCGACGACACGGTGGCCAACCTCGTCATTGCGCAGATGCTGTTCCTGGAAGCCGAAGATCCGGACAAGGACATCCTGCTCTACATCAACAGCCCCGGGGGCTCGATCACGGCCGGCCTCGCCATCTACGACACGATGCAGTTCATCAAGCCCGACGTCCACACGTACTGCCTCGGTCAGGCCGCCTCGATGGGTGCCGTCCTGCTGGCAGCCGGTGCGAAGGGCAAGCGCTTTTCACTACCCAACTCGCGCATCCTGATTCACCAGCCGCTCATGAGCGGACTGAGCGGGCAGGCCACCGACATCGATCTGGCCGCCAAGGAAATCCTGCGCATGCGCCAGCGCCTCAACGAGATTCTCGTCGAGCACACCGGGCAGGATCCAGCCCGCATTCAGGACGACACCGAACGCGACTACATCATGACCGCCGAGCAGGGAAAGGCCTACGGAATCATTGACGATGTCATTCGGAAACGGGTGTAAGCTGAGGTTGCCGGACACATGGTGAAAAAGAGCGGCGACGGCGGCGAGCTCCTGCGGTGCTCGTTCTGCAACAAGGACCAGAATGACGTCCGCAAGCTGATTGCCGGACCGACGGTCTTCATCTGCGACGAATGCGTTGATGTCTGCAACGACATCATCGCCGACGATACCAAGTTCGAGGCCAAGGCCCCTCGCACGTCGCTGCCTGTGCCGTCGGAAATCAAGAAGTTTCTCGACGAGTACGTCATCGGGCAGGAACTCACCAAGAAGAAACTGGCAGTCGCGGTTTACAACCACTACAAGCGCCTGGAAATTCTCAAGCAGCCCCGGACCCGCACGGACGTCGAACTCAGCAAGTCGAACATCCTGCTGATCGGCCCCACCGGCACCGGCAAGACGCTGCTGGCCCAGACGCTCGCCAAGCTCCTGTCCGTACCCTTCACCATCGTCGACGCGACGACGCTGACCGAGGCCGGGTATGTCGGCGAAGACGTCGAGAACATCATTCTCAAGCTGCTGCAGGCCGCGGGCGGCGACATCGAGAAGGCCCAGCAGGGCATCGTGTACATCGACGAGATCGACAAGATCGGCCGCAAGGACGAGAACCCGTCGATCACCCGCGATGTCTCGGGCGAGGGCGTGCAGCAGGCGCTGCTGAAGATTCTGGAAGGCACCGTCGCCAACGTGCCGCCGCAGGGCGGCCGCAAGCATCCCCACCAGGAGTTCTTCCAGGTCGACACGACGAACATCCTGTTCATCTGCGGCGGTGCCTTTGTCGGACTCGACAAGGTCATCGAACGCCGCATCGGGCGCAAGACCCTGGGGTTCAAGGCCGACATCAAATCGGCCCGGCAGCGCGAGGGCGCCGTCCTGATGGATCGCCTCGAACCGCAGGACCTCATCAAGTTCGGCCTGATTCCCGAGTTTGTCGGACGTCTGCCTGTGTGCGGCAGCCTGCATGAACTCGACAAGCCGGCGCTGGTGCAGATTCTCACCCAGCCCCGCAACGCCCTCATCAAGCAGTACCAGAAACTGTTCGACTACGAGAACGTGAAGCTGCGCTTCACCGACGACGCCGTCGAGGCCATCGCCGAGATGGCCCTCGAACGCAAGGTGGGCGCGCGCGGGCTGCGCATGATCATCGAAGAACTGATGCTCGAACTGATGTATCAGGTGCCCGGACAGAAGAAGGCCCGCGAATTTGTGGTGACCCGCGAGATGGTGATCACCCGCCAGACCGGGTTCGAAGTCATCGAAAAGGCTGGCTGATCCCGCGGCGGCACCCCGCCGCACGCACGTTCGGCGGCCGTCCACGGAACGCTATGACCGAAGTCTACGAAACCCTGCCCATCGTCCCGCTCCGCGACGTCGTCGTGTTTCCGCACATGATGATGCCCTTCGTGATTGGGCGCCCCTCGTCCATTCGCGCACTCGAGCACGCGCTGGCGAAGGACAAGCGCGTGTTTCTGGCGGCGCAGCACGACGCCTCGACCGACGACCCGAAAGCCGAAGACATCTACACCATGGGCACGATTGCCAACGTGGTGCAGAGCCTCAAGCTGCCGGACGGCAACATCAAGGTCCTGGTCGAAGGGGTCGACCGCGCACGCGTCATCGAGTGGAAGGAAGACAAGGGCTTCCACCGCGTCGTGATCAAGGTGCTCCACAAGGTCAAGGAGCAGGCCGGCGAGGTTGAACAGACCATGACGCGGGTGGTGACCCTGTTCGAGCAGTACGTCAAGCTGTCGAACAACCTGCACTACGACGCCATGGTCTCCGCCGTGCGTGTCGACGACCCGGGCAAGCTGGCCGACACGATTGCCGCCCATCTGCTGGTGGGCGTTGACGAGAAGCAGAACCTGCTCGACATGGTCGCACCGCTCGAGCGGCTCAACCGCATCGCCAGTCTCCTCGAATCGGAAGTGGACAAGCTCCAGGTCGACCGCCGCATCCAGTCGCGCGTCAAGAAGCAGATGGAGAAGGCGCAGAAGGAGTACTACCTCAACGAGAAAATGAAGGCGATCCAGAAGGAACTGGGCCGGAAAGACGAAAAGGGCAACGAAATCGACGAACTGAAGAAGAAAATCGACCAGGCCCGGATGCCCAAGGACACGGCCGAGAAGGCGCATCAGGAGCTCAAGCGTCTGGAAGCCATGCCACCCATGTCGGCCGAGGCCACGGTCTCGCGGAACTATATCGACTGGCTGGTGGCGGTGCCCTGGCAGAAGAAGACCAAGGAAAACCGCGACCTCAAGAATGCTGAGGCGGTGCTCAACGAGGACCACTATGGCCTTGAGAAGATCAAGGACCGGATCCTCGAGTTCCTCGCCGTCCGGGCGCTGGTCAAGAAGCCGAAGGCCACGATTCTGACGTTTGTCGGGCCTCCGGGCGTGGGCAAGACGTCGCTGGCCAAGTCGATTGCGCGGGCTATGAACCGGAAGTTTGTGCGGATGTCGCTGGGCGGCGTCCGGGACGAAGCCGAGATTCGCGGCCACCGGCGCACCTACATCGGCGCGTTCCCTGGCCAGATCATCCAGAGCATGAAGAAAGCCGGCACGATGAACCCGGTATTCCTGCTCGACGAAGTCGACAAGATGTCAATGGACTTCCGGGGTGATCCGTCGGCGGCACTGCTCGAGGTGCTCGACCCGGAACAGAACAACGCGTTCCAGGATCACTACCTCGACGTCGAATACGACCTGTCGAATGTCATGTTCCTGTGCACCGCGAATGTGCTGCACACCATCCCCCAGGCCCTGCGCGACCGCATGGAAGTGCTGCAACTGGCCGGCTACACCGAGCAGGAGAAGACGGAGATTGCTCGCCGGTTCCTCGTGCCCAAGGCCATCGAGCAGAACGGCCTGACCGCCGCGCAGATCACCCTGGAACCCGATGCCGTGCAGGCCATCGTGCAGCGCTACACGCGCGAAGCCGGGGTGCGCAACCTCGAGCGCGAGATCAACTCGGTGTGCCGTAAGGTGGCACGCAAGGTGGTGGTCGAAGGCCCGGCCACCTCGGACACCATCACCCCAGAACGCCTGACCGAACTGCTGGGCGTGCCGCGCTACCGCCCCACACTCGCCGAGGAGACGAACGAAATCGGCATTGCCACCGGTCTGGCCTGGACCGAAGTGGGCGGCGAGATTCTCATCACCGAGGCCACCCTGATGCCCGGCCGCGGCAAGCTCACCCTCACGGGTAAGCTCGGAGATGTGATGCAGGAATCGGCGCAGGCGGCGATGAGCTTCGTGCGCTCCCGCGCGGAAGAATTCGGCATCGCCCGCGACTTCCAGCGGAAGACCGACGTGCATGTGCACATTCCCGAAGGGGCCATTCCCAAGGACGGGCCCTCGGCCGGCATCACGCTGGCCACGGTGCTCATCTCGGCCCTGGCTCGTATTCCCGTGCGCCGTGACGTGGCCATGACCGGCGAAATCACCCTGCGCGGCAAGGTGCTGCCGATCGGCGGCGTCAAGGAAAAGCTGCTGGCCGCCCACCGCGCCGGCATCACGACGATCCTGTTGCCCAAGGACAACGAGAAGGACCTCGCCGACATTCCGAAGAACGTGCTCGATGGCCTGAGCGTGCACCTCGTCAGCACCATGGATGAGGTGCTGGCCGTGGCCCTTGCCGGTCCGCTGACGCCGCTGCCGCCGTCCACCGGGGACGGTGACACCGCGTCCAGCGACGCGCTGACGCATTGATCACCCAGTGAAAGCCCGGAAGCGTTCGGCTGCCTTTCTGACCAGTGCTGCGGCCGCCGCCGGGTTTCCCCAGCGGCCGTTGCCGGAAGTGGCGATGGTGGGGCGGTCGAACGTCGGCAAGTCGAGCCTGATCAACGCCCTGTTGCGGCAGACCCTGGCCCGCACCAGTGCGGCGCCCGGGAAGACCCGGTTGGCCAACTTCTACGAAGTGGCCCACGACGGACGCCCGTGGTGCCTGCTCGTCGATTTGCCGGGGTATGGCTATGCGCGCGGCGGAGCCGCGGCCCGACAGGAATTTGACCAGCTGGCGGCCGATTACTTCACCGCCGGCCGGGGCAGCGTGCTGCTGCTGGTTGACAGCCGTCATCCGGAACTGGATGCCGACTATCGGGCGTTCCTGTGGCTGGTGGACCACGGAGTGCCCTGTCAGGTCGTGGCCACCAAACTCGACAAACTGACGCAGGCCGAGCGCCGGCGTCATCTCGGCGTCCTCGAACGACGCTACTCAGGACCGGTGGTGGGTGTGTCAGCCCAGACCGGTGAAGGACTGGAAGCCCTGTGGACACAGATCGCAACCCTGCTCAGGCAGCCCCCGCCCCCGGAGGCCCCGCCGAACCCGCCACGCTCGATCTGAACACGCTCAAGCAACTGAGCGTGGCCGAGCTGACGGCCATTGCACGCGACCTCGACATCCCCCACGCCACGGGGTTGCGCACCCAGGAACTCATCTTCGAGATCCTCCGGGCCCGCGCGGCCAAGGCCGGTCACATCTTCTCGGAAGGCGTCCTCGAGGTCCTGCCCGATGGCTACGGCTTCCTGCGCGCCCCCGACTACAACTACCTGGCCGGGCCTGATGACATTTACGTCTCGCCATCGCAGATCCGCAAATTCGATCTGCACACCGGCGACAGCGTAGCCGGCCAGATTCGGTCGCCCAAGGAGGGCGAGCGCTATTTCGCCCTCATCAAGGTCGAGTCGATCAACTTCGAGCCGCCTGCGCGCGGACGCGAGCGCGTCTTCTTCGAGAACCTGACGCCGCTCTATCCCCAGGAACAGATTCGCCTCGAAGCCGACCCCGACAACCTGTCGACCCGCGTAATGGACATGATGGCGCCACTCGGCAAGGGCCAGCGCGCGCTGATCGTCGCCCCGCCCCGCACCGGCAAGACGATGCTGATGCAGGCGATGGCCAACGCCATCACCATCAATCATCCCGAGGTCTATCTGATCGTGCTGCTGATTGACGAGCGACCCGAAGAGGTGACCGACATGCAGCGGTCAGTGCGCGGGGAGGTCATCGCCTCGACGTTCGACGAGCCCGCCCAGCGCCACGTGCAGGTGGCCGAGATGGTCATCGAGAAGGCCAAGCGCCTCGTCGAGCACCGCAAGGACGTCGTGATTCTGCTCGACTCGGTCACCCGCCTGGCACGCGCCTACAATACCGTCGCCCCCACGACGGGCAAGATCATGTCCGGGGGCGTCGACAGCAACGCCCTGCAGCGCCCGAAGCGCTTCTTCGGGGCCGCGCGCAACATCGAACAGGGCGGCTCGCTCACGATCGTGGCAACCGCGCTTATCGACACCGGGTCGCGCATGGACGATGTGATCTTCGAGGAATTCAAGGGCACCGGCAACATGGAAGTGCACCTCGACCGCAAGCTCGCCGACCGCCGCGTCTTCCCCGCCATGGACATCATCAAGAGCGGGACGCGCAAAGAAGAGATGCTCATGTCGAAGGAAAACCTACAGCGCGTCTACGTGCTCCGCCGGGTCCTGACGCCGCTGTCGCCGGTGGAAGCCATGGAACTGCTGCTGTCGAAAATGGGCAAGACCCGCAGCAATGCCGAATTCATGGCGGCGATGCAGCAGGGCCGGTAACGATACGCTACACGGCCATGGCTCCCCCGTCCGACGCCGCCCGGCAGTTCGAGCACGCGCGCCAGGTGCTGCTCGACCGTGACCCTCGACTGGCCCGGATCATTCACGCCTCCGGGGCGCTCCGGCCTGGCTTCGCGACCCGAGACCCGTTCCGCTCGCTGGTCAGCGCCGTAGTGTCCCAGCAGCTCTCCACGAAGGCGGCCTCGACCATTCAGCAGCGGCTCGAGGCGCTCGTGCCCGCGCTGACGCCGGACACGCTCGACAGCCTGCCCGACAACACCCTCCGCGCGGTCGGCCTGTCGGGCCAGAAGGTCTCGTACCTGCGCGACCTCTCGGCGCGCGTCGCGGATGGCCGTCTCGACCTCTCCACCCTCCACACGCTCGATGACGACGCCGTGATCGAGGCCGTGGTGGCAGTGCGTGGCTTCGGCGTGTGGTCGGCACAGATGTTCCTCATGTTCGCCCTGCATCGCCAGGATGTCTTCCCCACGGGCGACCTGGGCATCGTGAAGGGATGCCAGCGGGTGCTCGGCATGAAGTCACGGCCTGCCGTCCGGACGATGATGCGGGCCGCAGCGCGCTGGGCACCCTATCGGTCCGCCGCCAGCTGGTATCTCTGGCGCGCGACTGAACTTCCCGACTCGGTCTTCTCTGACGCGGCACGGTAGCCGCCGTCGCATATCTGCCATGACCCAGCCCCAGATTCCGTCTGACACATCGACGCCGCATCCGCGTCCGTTCTCTCTGTGCGTGTACTGCGGGTCGCGCCGAGGGGCCGACCCTGCCTTCGTCGAGGCGGCCCGTGCGGTCGGCACGGCCATCGGGCGCTTTGGCTGGCAGCTCGTGTATGGTGGCGGTCGTGTGGGACTCATGGGCGCGGTGGCAGATGCGGCCCTGGAGGCCGGCGCCCGCGTGGTGGGCATTGTGCCGTCGCTCCTGATGGAGCGCGAGGTGGGCCACCGCGGGATCTCCGAGCTGGTGGTCGTCGAGACCATGCACCAGCGGAAGCAGCAGATGGCCGAGCGCGCCGATGCGTTCCTGGCGCTCCCCGGCGGCGTCGGCACGCTCGAAGAACTGTTTGAAGTGTGGACGTGGCGGCAGATTGGCTACCACGACCAGCCCATCGGCCTGCTGAACACGACGGGCTACTACGACCCGCTCATCGAATTTCTGCACCGCGGGGTGCGGCAGGGCTTTCTCGATGCCCCGAACGATACCGGCCTCGACATCGATCACGAGGCCGAGGCGCTGATGCTGCGGCTCGAGACCGCCAGCCGCCGGGCGACCGGGACCGACACCTATCAGCGCATCTGATTCGGAGACGAGGGCGGGGGCATGTCGACCTGCACCGGATAAAACCGGCCGTCGAGTCCCTTGTCGCTGACCACCTCCACCAGCACGAACGCCCTGACATCATCCTTGGGCTTGGCCTTCTTCGTCAGCTCGGCATAGGCCGCCTGCAAGGCCTCGGCGGTGAAGTCCGGCGACCGAATCTCCGTCAGGCCCGGCCCGGCGTTGTACGTCCCGGCGTTGATGCCCCGGAACTTGTCCTTCGGGGCGTTGAGGCCCTTGCGTCCCACCACCAGCGCCACACCGGACGGCACCCAGCCGGTCATGTTGACATACAGTGTCTGAATGGCAGAGACCCGCGGCACGCGTGCTTCGTGTTCCTTCAGAAAGAAGAATGTCGGGAATCCCCGGCTGACCGTGTGGCGTTCGCCGAAGACGGGCAGCTCGACCAGGCCCGTCGGCGTCCGCACCCACACGCCCGCCGTCACATCACTGACCACCTGCGCCCGCGGGATCACAACGGCCAGCGGAAGCAGCAGTAGCGTGATCACGCACCAGACACGACCGACACGCACCATGGGACACTCCTCGTCGAACAGGACAACGCCCGGACCGCGCCGAACATGGGCAGCGATCCGGGCGCCAGTGTAGCCCGAGTGGAGTCGTGCAGCCTACAGGCCGGGGCGACGCATCTGCTGCTGCCGCTCGGTCGAGGGCGGCACGAGACCCTTGGCGCGCATGTAGGCCGCGCCGGTTCCGTACATCTCGTTGTTGTGCGAGGTGACGCCGGCAATGATGGAGGCGCGGGCCACGTCGTTCTGCCCCTGCTTCACGAACTCCACCGCGTTGGCATCGGTCATCCCCTTGACGGCCTCGTCACAAAACGCGAAGGAGTCAGCCAGCGCCTTCACAAACTCGGCCTTGGTCTTCAGATCCTGCTCGAGGTTCTTGCCCTGGTTCGGGTTGGCGACGCCGCGGACAGCCGAGCACGACCCATACATGCTGGTCGCGGCATGGGCGAACAGCTGGCCGAAGGTGCGCGAATCCGGGTGCGGTTTGTACGTGTAGTCAGCCTCCGGCATGTTGGCGGCCATCTCGGTCAGGTTGCGCTTGACGCCGTCATAGGCGCGCGTCAACCCCTGAGCGATCCCAATCTTCTGGGGCGCGCCACCGCCCATCTGGGCGAACGCCGGCGCAGAGGTCAGCAGAACCAGGGCGGAAGCAACAAGAACACGTGTCATGGGTGTCATTTCTCCTTGCCGACTATCGGCTCGTGGAGCGTATACGACCACTCGCCGCCATTTCAAGACCGCCCATCGGCCCCATCCAGCCGAGGCACCCGCCGTGCTATAACCAGAGGCTGACCATGCCCGCCCGTCGTTCCGCCCCCTCGTCACGCATCGTCCGCGTGGGTCTCACCCAGATGGCCTGCGATGCCGACCCCGACCGCAATCTCGCGCAGCAGCTGGCGCTGACCGAGCGCGCCCTGCGCAAGGGCGCCACCATCGTCTGTACGCAGGAATTGTTTCGATCGCAGTATTTCTGCCAGTCGGAAGACCACCGGTTCTTTGCACTGGCCGAGTCGATCCCCGGCCCCTCGACCGACGCGCTGGCACGGCTGGCACGCAAGTACGGTGCGGTCATCGTGGCGTCCGTATTCGAGAAGCGAGCGGCAGGGCTCTACCACAACACGGCGGTCATCATCGAGTCGGACGGCACCATCCGCGGCATCTACCGGAAGATGCACATTCCTGACGACCCGCTCTATTACGAGAAGTTCTACTTCACCCCGGGCGATACCGGGTTCCGCGCGTGGTCGACCTCCCAGGGTACCATCGGCGTGCTGATCTGCTGGGACCAGTGGTTCCCGGAAGGTGCCCGTCTCACCGCCCTGCAGGGCGCCGACATCCTCTTCTACCCCACTGCCATCGGCTGGCATCCGTCAGAAAAGGCCCGCTACGGCCACGCGCAGCACGCCGCGTGGGAAGTGATGCAGCGCAGCCATGCAGTGGCCAACGGCTGCTTTGTGTGCGCGCCCAACCGCACCGGCCTCGAGCACATCCTTGACGCCAAAGGTCGTGCGGTCAGCCGGGACGGCCTGCGCTTCTGGGGGCAGTCGTTTGTCGCTGGCCCGGATGGCCAGGTGCTGCGCCGGGCTCCCGTCGAGCGCAACGCCGTGATGGTGGTCGACTGCGATCTCGCGCAGGTCGAGGTGAGCCGTACGCACTGGCCCTTCCTGCGCGACCGCCGCATCGATGCCTACGGCGATCTGACCCGCCGGTATTCCGACTGACCGCCGTGCCTGCCGCCGCTTCCTCCCGTGCGCGACGCCTGCAACCGCGCGGCCGTACGCCCCGTGCGCTCGGCTTCAGCTTTCCCGCCGAGTGGCTCCCGCACGCGGCCACGTGGATCAGCTGGCCCCGCCCCGAGGGCATTTCGTTTCCCGACCGGTATCACGACAGCATCCGCGATGTCGTCGGCGTGATTCGCGCCATTACGGCATTCGAGCGCGTGCACCTCAATGTGCCCAACGGCAACTATCGCCGACTGGTGCGCGCGATGCTGCGCGAGGCCGGCGTCAGGCTGTCGCGTGTGACGCTGCACGAAATTCCCACGAATGAATGCTGGACGCGCGATCATGGTCCCGCCTTTGTCACCCGCACCCACCGCGGCCGCACAGAGGCCGCCATCATCGACTGGGGCCACAACGCCTGGGGCGGCAAATACCCCCCGTGGGATGCTGACGATGCGGTGCCGACGCGGGTGGGAGAGGTGCTGGACCTTCCGGTGTTTCATCCGGGCATCGTCATGGAAGGCGGGGCGATCGACGTGAACGGGGCAGGCACGCTGATGACTACGACGTCATGCCTGCTGCACCGGAACCGCAATCCGCACCTGTCAAAAGACCAGGTGGAACACTACCTCAAGGAGTATTACGGCCAGCAGCACATCGTCTGGCTTGGCGAGGGCATTGAGGGCGATGACACGGATGGGCACATCGATGACCTGGCACGATTCATCGATGCGCGCACCGTTGTCATCGGCATGGAAGACGATGCCAGCGACCGGAATGCGCGAATCCTGACATCAGCGCGTCGGGCGCTTGACCGGGCCCGCGACCAGGATGGCCGGCCGTTCACGGTGATCGAACTGCCGATGCCCCAACGCGTCGAGTATGAAGGACAGCGGTTGCCTGCCACCTACATGAACTTCTATTTTGTGAACGGCGCGGTACTGGTGCCCACGTTCGGTCAGAAGGCGCGCGACCGCGAGGCGCTGCGTCGTCTGCAGCAGTGCCTGCCGACACGCAAGGTGGTTGGCGTCGATTGCCGCGCACTCATCTGGGGCCTGGGCGCCATTCACTGCCTGACACAGCAGCAACCCCGCGTCTGACGCGGTGCCAGATGTGCAGCCGTCCCTGATGGCTCCTGCGCCTCGCCGCGCGAGCCGTCCCTGGTGCCTGCGCGTCCTCACACCATGACCGGTCGGCGAGTCTGCGCGCCGACATGGAAGACGCGGCAGTAGCGGGCGATCTCGTCGGCCGGCCCGACGGCCTTCGCCGGATTATCCGAGAGCTTCACTGCCGGGCGCCCACCAGCCTCGACGACCTTGCACACCAGGCTGAACGGGGCGAGGCCGTCATGCGGCGCAAGGCCGCGGAAATCATTGGTCAGCAGGGTGCCCCAGCCGAAGCTGAGGCGCACCCGACCAGAAAAACGTTCATGCAGCGCCAGGATCACATCGGCATCGAGCGCGTCTGAAAAAATCACGAGCTTCTTCGTCGGATCCTGCCCACGCGACTGCCACCAGCGGATGGCGGTCTCGGCCCCTTCCGCCAGGTCGCCGGAGTCGACGCGGACGCCGGTCCAGGTGGCCAGCCAGTCGGGCGCATGCTCGAGGAACCCGGGCGTGCCGTAGGTGTCGGGAAGGATGATGCGGAGGTTGCCGTCGTACTCGCGGTGCCAGTCGGCGAGCACCGCATACGGTGCCTCGGCCAGCGCCGCATCGGACTCGGCGAGGGCGCAGTACACCATCGGCAGTTCGTGCGCGTTGGTGCCGATGGCCTCCACTTCCCGGCGCATCGCGATGAGGCAATTGGACGTGCCCACAAAGCCCGATCCCAGCCCTTCGATGAGCGTCTGCACGGCGAAGTCCTGCCAGAGAAACGAGTGGCGTCGCCGTGTGCCGAAGTCGGCGATGCTGATGCCGGGCCGCGCGCGCAGGCGCTCGACCTTTTCCCACAGGCGTGCCAGCGCCCGGGCGTACAGCACCTGCAGCTCGAAGCGCCCCATGTGACGCAGGACGGCACGGCTGTACAGCTCCATCAGCACCGCCAGGGCGGGCACTTCCCACAGCATCACCTCGGCCCACGTGCCCGAGAAGGTCAGCGTGTACTGGCCGTCGTGCCGTCCCAGATGATAGGGCGGCAGGCGGAATCTCTCGAACCATTCGAGAAATTCGGGCCGGAACATCTGCCGTGTGCCGTAGAACGTGTTGCCGCGCAGGAACGTGCTCTCGCCGCGTGTGATCTGCAGGGTGCGGGCGTGGTCAAGCTGCTCGCGCAGCTCGCCCTCGTCCACCAGATCCGCCAGGCGGATGTGCGTCGACCGGTTGATGAGCTGAAACGTGACCTGGGTGTCGGGCCGGTGACGCTGCACCATCTGGCACATCAGCAGCTTGTAGAAGTCGGTGTCCAGCAGCGACCGCACAATCGGGTCGATGCGCCAGTTGTGGTTGTAGACACGTGTGGCGATATCGACCATGTCAGTCTCCGATCGTGACACCGCACGCCTGCAGCCGCGCCAGCGCGTCGGCCAGCGACCCGCGCAGGTCGATGGCCCGGCAGGCTGATGCGGACACGTACACACGGTAGCCCAGCCGTGCCGCATCGTCCGCCGAATACGCGACGCAGTAGTCGAGGGCCAGACCCGCAAGCGAGACGTCTGTCACGCCACGCTCCTGCAGATATCCGTGGAGGCCCGTGGGGGTCACGCGATCGTTTTCGAAAAAGGCCGAGTAGCTGTCGAGGGCGGCCTGCATGCCCTTCCGCACGATGAGCGCCGCACGGGTCGTGTCGAGGGCCGGATGGAAGTCGGCCCCCGTCGTGCCCTGGACACAGTGGGTGGGCCACAGCACCTGCGGTCCATACGGCATCGTCACCTCGTCGTAGGCCGACGCACCGGGGTGATTCACGGCGAACGACTGATGCGTCGGCGGATGCCAGTCCTGCGTCAGCACGACGAGGTCTGCTGCGGCCTGCCGGGCATTGACCAGCGGCACGACGGCGTGGCCGTCGGGCACCGCGAGTGCTCCGCCGGGACAGAAATCGTTTTGCACATCGATGACCAGGAGGGCGTGTGCCATCGGACGTTTCCCGCGTCGATTTTGACAGGTTGCGTGGCGGTTGCGGGTAACATTCGTGTCGCGATGGCGTTTGACCTGCGGCTGGTG